>CAUQGR010000053.1:0-11478 GCA_963517545.1 uncultured Streptococcus sp.
GTGAGGAGGTAAGTATGGTTCAAGAAATTGCACAAGAAATCATTCGTTCGGCTCGTAAAAAAGGGGCGCAGGATATTTATTTTGTCCCTAAGTTAGACGCCTATGAGCTTCATATGAGGATAGGAGACGAGCGCTGTAAAATCGGTTGTTATGATTTTGAAAAGTTTGCGGCCGTCATCAGTCATTTCAAGTTTGTGGCAGGTATGAATATTGGGGAGAAGAGACGTAGTCAACTTGGTTCCTGTGATTATGCCTATGACCAGAAGATGTCATCTCTACGTCTATCTACCGTAGGCGACTATCGAGGGCATGAGAGTTTGGTGATTCGCTTGTTGCATGATGAGGAGCAGGACTTGCATTTTTGGTTTCAGGATATTGATGAATTGGGCAAGCAGTACAGGCAACGGGGACTTTATCTTTTTGCTGGTCCAGTCGGAAGTGGCAAGACAACCCTGATGCACGAATTGGCCAAGTCCCTCTTTAAAGGACAGCAAGTCATGTCCATCGAAGATCCTGTAGAAATCAAGCAGGACAACATGCTCCAGTTGCAGCTAAATGAAGCAATCGGACTGACCTATGAAAATCTGATTAAGCTTTCCCTACGTCATCGACCAGATCTCTTGATTATCGGAGAAATTCGTGACAGCGAGACGGCGCGTGCAGTGGTCAGAGCTAGTTTGACAGGTGCGACAGTCTTTTCAACCATTCATGCCAAGAGTATCCGAGGTGTTTATGAGCGCTTGCTGGAGTTGGGTGTGAGTGAGGAGGAATTAGCAGTCGTTCTGCAAGGAGTCTGCTACCAGAGATTAATCGGGGGAGGAGGAATCGTTGACTTTGCAAACAAAGACTATCAAGAACACCAGCCAACTAGCTGGAATGAACAGATTGACCAACTTCTTAAAGATGGACATATCACAAGTCTTCAGGCTGAAACGGAAAAAATTAGCTACAGCTAAGCAAAAAAATATCATCACCTTGTTTAACAATCTCTTTTCCAGCGGTTTTCATCTGGTGGAGACCATCTCCTTTTTAGATAGGAGTGCTTTGTTGGACAAGCAGTGTGTGACCAAGATGCGCACGGGCTTGTCTCAGGGGAAATCATTCTCAGAAATGATGGAAAGTTTGGGCTTTTCAAGTGCCATTGTCACTCAGTTATCCCTAGCGGAAGTCCATGGAAATCTCCACCTGAGTTTGGGAAAGATAGAAGAATATCTAGACAATCTGGCCAAGGTCAAGAAAAAACTAATTGAAGTAGCGACCTATCCCTTGATTTTACTGGGATTTCTTCTCTTAATCATGCTGGGACTACGGAACTATCTACTACCACAACTGGATAGTAGTAATATTGCCACCCAAATTATCGGTAATTTGCCACAAATTTTTCTAGGAATGGTAGGGTTTGTTTCCATACTTGCCCTTTTAGCACTAACTTTTTATAAAAGAAGTTCTAAGATGCGCGTCTTTTCTATCTTAGCACGTCTTCCCTTTCTTGGAATCTTTGTGCAGACCTATTTGACAGCCTATTATGCGCGTGAGTGGGGGAATATGATTTCGCAGGGGATGGAGTTGACGCAGATTTTTCAAATGATGCAGGAACAAGGTTCCCAGCTCTTTAAAGAAATAGGTCAAGATTTGGCGCAAGCCCTACAAAATGGTCAGGAATTTTCTCAAACCATAGCAACCTATCCTTTCTTTAAAAAGGAGTTGAGTCTCATCATCGAGTATGGGGAAGTCAAGTCCAAGCTGGGTAGTGAGTTGGAAATCTATGCTGAAAAAACTTGGGAATCCTTTTTTACCCGAGTCAACCGCACCATGAATTTGGTGCAGCCACTGGTTTTTATCTTTGTGGCTCTGATTATCGTTTTACTTTATGCGGCAATGCTCATGCCCATGTATCAAAATATGGAGGTAAATTTTTAAAATGAAAAAAATGATGACATTCTTGAAAAAAGCTAAGGTTAAAGCTTTTACACTTGTGGAGATGTTGGTGGTCTTGCTCATCATCAGCGTGCTTCTATTACTCTTTGTACCTAATTTGACCAAGCAAAAAGAGGCTGTCAATGACAAAGGAAAAGCTGCTGTTGTTAAGGTGGTGGAAAGCCAGGCAGAGCTTTATAGCTTAGATAAAAATGAAGATGCTAGCCTAAGTAAGTTACAAGCAGATGGGCGAATCACAGAAGAACAGGCTAAAGCTTATAAAGAATACCATGCTAAACAAAATACCAGTCAAACCGTTGCAGATTAAGGCCTTTACCATGCTGGAAAGTCTATTGGTTTTGGGTCTTGTGAGTATCCTTGCCTTGGGATTGTCTGGCTCTGTTCAGTCCACTTTTGCAGCGGTAGAGGAACAGATTTTCTTTATGGAGTTTGAAGAACTTTATCGGGAAACTCAAAAACGCAGTGTAGCCAGTCAGCAAAAGACTAGTCTGAACTTAGATGGGCAGACAATCACTAACGGCAGTCAAGTGTTGACAGTTCCTAAAGGAATTCAGGCACCATCAGGACAAAACATTACATTTGACCGAGCTGGGGGCAATTCGTCCCTGGCTAAGGTTGAATTTCAGACCAGTAAAGGAGCGATTCGCTATCAATTATATCTAGGAAATGGAAAAATTAAACGCATTAAGGAAACAAAAAATTAGGGCAGTGATTTTACTGGAAGCAGTGGTCGCTCTAGCTATCTTTGCCAGCATTGCAACCCTCCTTTTGGGACAAATTCAAAAAAATAGGCAAGAAGAAGCAAAAATTTTGCAAAAGGAAGAAGTCCTGAGGGTAGCTAAGATGGCCTTGCAAACAGGTCAAAATCAGGTAAACATCAACGGAGTTGAGATTCAGGTGTTTTCTAGTGAAAAAGGATTGGAGGTCTACCATGGTTCAGAACAGTTGTTGGCTATCAAAGAGCCATAAGGTCAAGGCTTTCACTTTGTTGGAATCCCTGATTGCCCTCATTGTCATCAGTGGAAGCTTACTTCTCTTTCAAGCCATGAGTCAGCTTCTCATTTCAGAAGTTCGCTATCAGCAGCAAAGCGAGCAAAAGGAGTGGCTCTTATTTGTGGACCAGTTGGAGGCAGAATTAGATCGTTCGCAGTTCGAAAAAGTGGAGGGCAATCGCCTATACATGAAGCAAGATGGCAAGGACATCGCCATCGGTAAGTCAAAGTCAGACGATTTTCGTAAAACCGATGCCAGTGGACGGGGTTATCAGCCTATGGTTTATGGCCTCAAATCCGCACAGATTACAGAGGACAATCAAGTGGTTCGCTTTCGTTTCCAGTTCCAAAAAGGCTTAGAAAGGGAGTTCATCTATCGTGTGGAAAAAGAAAAAAGTTAAGGCAGGTGTTCTCCTCTATGCGGTCACCATAGCAGCCATCTTTAGTCTTTTGTTACAATTTTACTTGAACCGACAAGTTACCCACTATCAAGACTATGCTTTGAATAAAGAAAAATTGGTTGCTTTTGCCATGGCTAAACGAACCAAGGATAAAGCCGAGCAAGAAAGTGGGGAACAGGTTTTTAATCTAGGTCAGGTAAGCTATCAAAACAAGAAAACTGGCTTAGTGACGAGGGTTCGTACGCCTAAGAGTCAATATGAGTTTCTGTTTCCTTCAGTCAAAATCAAAGAAGAGAAAACAGATAAAAAGGAAGAGGTAGTGACTAGTTCAAGTGAAAAAGCGGAGAAGAAAAAATCAGAAGAGAAGCTTGAAAAGAAAGAGAATTCCTAGCCAATCAAGCTACTTTGTGCTAAACTAAAAATATGAAACATGATTTTAACCACAAAGCAGAAACTTTCGATTCCCCTAAAAATATCTTCCTCGCAAACTTGGTATGTCAAGCAGTCGAGAAACAGATTGATCTCCTATCAGACAAAGAAATTTTAGATTTCGGTGGAGGGACGGGTCTATTAGCCTTGCCTCTGGCCAAACAGGCCAAGTCTGTAACACTGGTGGATATTTCTGAGAAAATGCTGGAGCAAGCTCGTTTGAAAGCGGAGCAGCAAGACATCAAGAATATCCAGTTTTTGGAGCAAGATTTACTGGAAAAACCCTTGAAGCAAGAGTTTGATCTCATTGTTGTTTGTCGGGTTCTTCATCATATGCCTGATTTGGATGCGGCTCTCTCACTGTTTCATCAACATTTGAAGGAAAATGGACAACTCTTACTTGCTGATTTTATCAAGACAGAAGCTAACCATCATGGATTTGAATTGGCTGAACTGGAAAACAAGCTAACCCAGTTTGGTTTTTCGAGCATTGACAGTCAGATTCTTTACAGTGCTGAAGACCTGTTCCAAGGAAATTACTCAGAACTCTTTTTAACAGTAGCCCAAAAATCACTCGCCTAGTCAGGGAGTGATTTTTCTATAAGGATGGAAAAAAGAAGGGAAATTTGATAAGATAGGAATATGGATTTTGAAAAAATTGAACAAGCTTATACCTATTTACTAGAGAATGTCCAAGTCATTCAAAGTGATTTGGCGACCAACTTTTATGACGCCCTGGTGGAGCAAAACAGCATCTATTTGGATGGTGAGACTGAGTTAGAGCAGGTCAAGGAGAACAATCAAGCCCTTAAGCGTTTAGCACTACGCAAAGAAGAATGGCTCAAGACCTACCAGTTTCTCTTGATGAAGGCTGGGCAAACAGAACCCTTGCAGGCCAATCACCAGTTTACACCAGATGCTATTGCCTTACTTTTGGTGTTTATTGTGGAAGAGTTGTTTAAAGAGGAGGAAATTACTATCCTCGAAATGGGTTCTGGGATGGGAATTCTAGGCTCTACTTTCTTGACCTCGCTTGATAAAAAGGTGGATTACTTGGGAATGGAAGTGGATGATTTGCTGATTGATTTGGCAGCAAGCATGGCAGATGTGATTGGTTTGCAGGCTGGCTTTGTCCAAGGAGATGCCGTTCGTCCACAAATGCTCAAAGAAAGCGATGTGGTCATCAGCGACTTGCCTGTCGGCTATTATCCTGATGATGCCGTTGCGTCGCGCCATCAAGTTGCTTCTAGCCAAGAACATACTTACGCCCATCACTTGCTCATGGAACAAGGACTTAAGTACCTCAAGTCAGATGGATATGCTATTTTTCTAGCTCCGAGTGATTTGTTGACCAGTCCTCAAAGTGATTTGTTGAAAGGCTGGTTGAAAGAGGAGGCAAGTCTGGCTGCCATGATTAGTTTGCCTGAAAATCTCTTTGCCAGTGCTAAACAATCCAAGACGATTTTTATCTTACAGAAGAAAAGTGAAATAGCAGTAGAGCCTTTTGTTTATCCACTTGCTAGCCTGCAAGATGCAAGTGTTTTAATGAAATTTAAAGAAAATTTTCAAAAATGGACTCAAGGTACTGAAATATAAAATAGATTTTGTTATAATAGATGAAAACGCTTAAAAAGGGGTATCATGTTATGACAAAAACAATTGCAATCAATGCGGGAAGTTCAAGTTTGAAATGGCAATTATACTTAATGCCAGAAGAAAAAGTATTGGCGAAAGGTTTGATTGAACGTATCGGTTTGAAAGATTCAATTTCAACTGTAAAATTTGATGGTCGTTCTGAACAACAAATTTTGGATATTGAAAATCATACACAAGCCGTTAAAATTTTATTGGATGACTTGATTCGTTTCGATATTATCAAGGCTTATGATGAGATTACAGGTGTTGGACACCGTGTTGTTGCCGGTGGAGAATATTTCAAAGAATCAACAGTCGTTGAGGGAGATGTTTTAGAAAAAGTTGAAGAGTTGAGCTTGTTGGCTCCTCTCCACAATCCAGCCAATGCAGCAGGTGTTCGTGCCTTCAAGGAATTGTTGCCAGACATTACCAGTGTAGTTGTTTTTGATACTTCATTCCACACAAGTATGCCAGAGAAAGCTTATCGCTACCCTCTACCAACAAAATATTACACAGAAAACAAGGTTCGTAAATATGGTGCCCACGGGACAAGTCACCAGTTTGTAGCAGGAGAAGCTGCAAAACTCTTGGGCCGTCCATTAGAGGACTTGAAATTGATTACTTGCCACATCGGTAATGGTGCTTCTATTACAGCTGTTAAGGGTGGCCAATCTGTGGATACTTCAATGGGCTTCACTCCACTTGGTGGTGTGATGATGGGAACTCGTACAGGAGATATTGACCCAGCTATCATTCCTTACTTAATGCAATATACAGAGGACTTTAATACTCCTGAAGACATTAGTCGCGTCCTTAATCGTGAATCAGGGCTTATGGGTGTTTCAGGCAAATCTAGTGATATGCGTGATGTGATTGCTGCTATGGAAGAAGGGAACCACGATGCCACTTTGGCCTATGAAATGTATGTTGACCGTATCCAAAAACATATCGGTCAATACCTTGCAGTCCTAAATGGAGCAGATGCTATTATCTTTACTGCAGGTATCGGTGAAAATGCTGCAAACGTACGTGAAGATGTCATTTCAGGTATCTCTTGGTTTGGCTGTGATGTTGATCCAGAAAAGAACGTCTTTGGTGTGACAGGAGACATCTCAACAGAGTCAGCGAAGATCCGTGTTTTGGTTATTCCAACTGATGAAGAATTAGTCATTGCCCGTGACGTTGAACGCTTGAAAAAATAACTAAAATTAGAAAAAATATTCAGTACAAGGAGTTGGAAAAGAGATTTTTCCAGCTTCTTTTTCTGGTGACATTGTCCAAAACCTTGCTATGATTGGCTTTTTTGAAAAATATGGTATAATAGTAGTAATTTAATAGATGGAGTTGAGTTTTGAAGAAAAACTTTCGTGTAAAAAGAGAGAAAGATTTTAAGGCGATTTTCAAGGAGGGGACAAGTTTTGCCAATCGCAAATTTGTTGTCTACCAACTAGAAAACCAGAAAAACCATTTTCGAGTAGGTCTATCAGTTAGCAAAAAACTGGGGAATGCCGTCACTAGAAATCAAATTAAGAGACGGATTCGGCATATTATCCAGAATGCCAAAGGGAGTCTGGTAGAAGATGTCGACTTTGTTGTCATTGCTCGAAAAGGGGTCGAAACCTTGGGATACGCAGAGATGGAGAAAAATCTACTCCACGTATTAAAATTATCAAAGATTTACCAGGAAGGAAATGGGAGTGAAAAAGAAACTACAGTTGACTAGTTTGCTAGGACTGTCTCTATTGATCATGACAGCCTGTGCGACTAATGGGACAACTAGCGATATTACAGCCAATTCGGCTGATTTTTGGAGTAAATTTGTTTACTTCTTTGCGGAAATTATTCGCTTTTTATCGTTTGATATCAGTATCGGAGTGGGGATTATTCTCTTTACGGTCTTGATTCGTACAGTTCTCTTGCCAGTCTTTCAAGTGCAAATGGTGGCTTCCAGAAAAATGCAGGAAGCTCAACCACGTATTAAGGCGCTTCGAGAACAATATCCAGGTCGAGATATGGAAAGCAGAACCAAGCTAGAGCAAGAAATGCGTAAAGTCTTTAAAGAAATGGGTGTCAGACAGTCAGATTCTCTTTGGCCGATTTTGATTCAGATGCCGGTTATCTTGGCCTTGTTCCAAGCTCTATCAAGAGTTGACTTTTTAAAGACAGGTCATTTCTTATGGATTAACCTTGGTGGTGTGGATACAACACTTGTGCTTCCGATTTTAGCAGCAGTATTTACCTTTTTAAGTACTTGGTTATCCAATAAAGCCTTGTCTGAGCGAAATGGCGCTACGACTGCGATGATGTATGGGATTCCAGTCTTGATTTTTATCTTTGCAGTTTATGCGCCAGGTGGAGTCGCCCTCTACTGGACAGTGTCCAATGCTTATCAAGTCCTGCAAACCTATTTCTTGAACAATCCATTCAAGATTATCGCAGAGCGAGAGGCCGTAGCTCAGGCACAGAAAGATTTGGAAAATAGAAAAAGAAAAGCCAAGAAAAAGGCTCAGAAAACGAAATAATAAGGAGGAATCTGGTAATGGTAGTATTTACAGGTTCAACTGTTGAAGAAGCAATCCAGAAAGGATTGAAAGAATTAGATATTCCAAGAATGAAGGCTCATATCAAAGTCATTTCTCGTGAGAAAAAAGGATTTCTTGGCTTATTTGGTAAAAAACCAGCCCAAGTGGATATCGATGCTATTAGTGAAACGACAGTTGTTAAAGCAAACCAACAAGCTGTAAAGGGAGTTCCAAAACAAATCAATGATTTGAATGAGCCCGTTAAAACAGTTAGTGAAGCAACTGTTGATTTGGGGCATGTTGTAGAAGCAATTAAAAAGATTGAAGAGGAAGGCCAAGGTATTTCTGATGAAGTTAAGGCTGAAATCTTAAAACATGAAAGACATGCTAGCACCATCTTAGAGGAAACTGGTCACATTGAGATTTTAAATGAACTTCAAATCGAGGAAGCGATGAGGGAAGAAGCGGACGCTGATGACCTTGAAACTGAGCAAGACCAAACTGAAAATCAAGACTTGACAGAGATGGGCTTGAAGGTTGAACCGAGCTTTGATATTGAACAAGTAGCTACGGAAGTCACGACTTATGTTCAAACGATTATTGATGATATGGATGTTGAAGCCACACTTTCAAATGATTATAACCGTCGTAGCATCAATCTACAAATTGACACCAATGAACCAGGGCGTATTATCGGTTATCATGGTAAAGTTTTGAAAGCCTTGCAACTGTTGGCTCAAAATTATCTTTACAACCGCTATTCAAGAACCTTCTACATTACTATTAATGTCAATGATTATGTTGAACACCGTGCAGAAGTCTTGCAGACCTATGCGCAAAAATTGGCGACTCGTGTTTTAGAAGAAGGACGCAGTCATCAGACAGATCCAATGTCGAATAGCGAACGCAAGATTATCCATCGTATTATTTCACGTATGGATGGTGTGACTAGTTACTCTGAAGGTGACGAGCCAAATCGCTATGTCGTTGTAGATACAGAATAAGTAAAATCAGGTTTATCCTGATTTTTTGCTAGTTAGAGGAGATTAAATTAATGTTGAATAAGATAAGAGACTATTTAGATTTTGCTGGTTTGCAGTACCGTAATCCAGATAAAGTGGGAGAAGAGCGAGAGAAAATGCTGGCATTTCGCCACAAAGGTCAAGATGCCAGAAAGGCTTTTACAGAGCTAGCCAAAGCCTTTCAAGCAAGCCATCCAGAATGGCAACTCCAACAGACTAGCCAGTGGATGAATCAGGCCCAGCGTTTGCGACCACATTTTTGGGTTTATCTACAGAGAGACGGACAAGTGACAGAACCTATGATGGCCTTACGTTTGTATGGGACATCTACTGACTTTGGAATTTCTTTGGAAGTCAGTTTCATCGAACGTAAGAAGGATGAGCAAACTTTGGAGAAACAAACCAAGGTATTAGAAGTTCCAGTTGTAGAAGGGATTTATTATCTAGCCTACTCTGATGATCAAAGTCAACGGTGGGAGGCGAACGAAGAAAATCGTCAAATTTTAAGAAATAAACTATCCAATCAGGAAGTCCGAAAAGTTTTAGTTAAGACAGATGTTTCTTTTATAGAAAATCAATCATTAGATATGATTTTAGAAAAATTAGAAGAAGCATATGAACGCTTACTTCCCTACTATCAGGCGACCAGAGGGTAGAAGACAGGAGACTTATCTAGCATCGAATTGTTTGATTGCTATTCTATGTATTTTTTCATATAATAGGAGAAGGAATAATAGGTGCTATCTAAATCACCTCAAATAGAAAGGAAATTCTATGTCAAATCTATCTGTTAATGCAATCCGTTTCCTAGGTATTGACGCTATCAACAAAGCCAACTCAGGTCACCCAGGTGTGGTTATGGGAGCGGCTCCGATGGCTTACAGCCTCTTTACAAAACAACTTCGTATCAATCCAGCTCAACCAAACTGGATTAACCGCGACCGCTTTATTCTTTCAGCAGGTCATGGTTCAATGCTTCTTTATGCTCTTCTTCACCTTTCTGGTTTTGAAGATGTCAGCATGGATGAGATTAAGAGCTTCCGTCAATGGGGTTCAAAAACACCTGGTCACCCAGAGTTTGGTCATACAGCAGGGATTGATGCTACTACTGGACCTCTAGGGCAAGGGATTTCAACTGCCACAGGTTTTGCCCAAGCAGAACGTTTCTTGGCAGCCAAATATAACCGCGAAGGCTACAATATCTTTGACCACTATACTTACGTTATCTGTGGAGACGGAGACTTGATGGAAGGTGTCTCAAGCGAGGCGGCTTCATACGCAGGCTTGCAAAAACTGGACAAGTTGGTTGTTCTTTATGATTCAAATGACATTAACTTAGATGGTGAGACAAAGGATTCCTTTACAGAAAGTGTTCGTGACCGTTATAATGCCTACGGTTGGCATACAGCCTTAGTTGAAGATGGAACAGACTTGGAAGCAATCCATGCAGCTATCGAAACAGCTAAAGCTTCAGGTAAACCATCTTTGATTGAAGTGAAGACTGTGATTGGATACGGTTCTCCAAACAAACAGGGAACTAATGCTGTACACGGTGCCCCTCTTGGAGCAGATGAAACTGCAGCAACTCGCCAAGCACTCGGTTGGGACTATGAACCATTTGAAATTCCAGAACAAGTTTATGCTGATTTCAAAGAACATGTTGCAGACCGTGGCGCATCAGCTTATCAAGCTTGGACAAAATTAGTTGCTGACTATAAAGAAGCGCATCCAGAATTGGCTGCAGAAGTAGAAGCTATCATTGACGGACGTGATCCAGTTGAAGTGACTCCAGCAGACTTCCCAGCCTTAGAAAATGGCTTCTCTCAAGCAACTCGTAACTCGAGTCAGGATGCCTTAAACGTTGTAGCTGCTAAATTGCCAACTTTCTTGGGTGGATCAGCTGACCTAGCTCACTCAAACATGACTTATATCAAGACTGACGGACTTCAAGACGATGCTAATCGCTTGAACCGTAACATTCAGTTTGGTGTTCGTGAATTTGCAATGGGAACGATCTTGAACGGGATGGCTCTTCACGGTGGACTTCGTGTATACGGTGGAACTTTCTTCGTCTTCTCTGACTATGTGAAGGCAGCTGTCCGCTTGTCAGCCTTACAAGGACTTCCTGTGACTTATGTCTTTACCCACGATTCAATCGCAGTTGGGGAAGACGGTCCAACGCACGAACCAGTTGAGCATTTAGCAGGTCTTCGTGCCATGCCAAATCTGAACGTTTTCCGTCCAGCAGATGCGCGTGAAACGCAAGCAGCTTGGTACCTTGCAGTGACAAGTGAGAAAACACCAACTGCTCTTGTCTTGACCCGTCAAAACTTGACTGTCGAAGAGGGAACAGACTTCGACAAGGTTGCAAAAGGTGCCTATGTTGTCTATGAAAATGCAGCAGACTTTGATACCATCTTGATTGCAACAGGTTCAGAGGTTAATCTTGCTGTCTCAGCTGCCAAAGAATTGGCTAGTCAAGGAGCAAAAGTCCGCGTAGTCAGCATGCCATCTACAGATGTCTTTGATAAACAAGATG
>CAUQGR010000054.1:0-10857 GCA_963517545.1 uncultured Streptococcus sp.
ATATGAGTTCTCTAGTCTGGAGATTTTTCAATATACTTAGTTATTGGGCGGTTACGATTTTATAGACAAATAATAAAAAAGATTTGATTCTGCTTCTCACACAATCAAATCTTTTTCTTTTATTAAAAACGAATCGTTTCACGTGTTTTCTCATATGAGGTAACAAAGCGGTTGGTTACACCAGGCTCTGCCACTTCCAACGCTTGAGAAATCTTGTCAAATGAAGCGTGATAATCAAATTCTTTTTCAAAAATATCTAAAGCTTCGTTAAATGCTTCTTGGATGCGTTCATCAAATGAGCGATAGCGGTTAGAATATTGCAAGAGTTGCTCTGTCAAGGTTGCATACTGTACAATATTATAAGTTTCCGTTTCTAAAGCTTCCATATCATTCGTTGCAATTTCCAGAACACGGTTAACTGACTCTATATTGACCAATTTTTGTTCTAATTCAGCCATTAGATCTTCCGTATTATTACTTGCTGTAAAGAATAACTTCAAGAAAGTTTGTGGAATACCAGGTAGGTTCCGTTTTTCCATATATCTCTTGATTGTATGGAGACGATTAACATATACATTTGCCTTTTGACGTGCATTGATATCATCTTTCTCAATTCGTGCAAGACGTTCACTAACTGAAATCTGTTCATCTTCAATCTTTTTAAGATTTTCCTGTAAAGATTCAAGATTTTCTTCAAGAATTGAATAAGCTTGAGTTGGTTCATCTTGATTTGAAGTTGCCTCAACAATAGCAGTCTCAAAGTTTTCTAATTCACCCTGTAAACGACGAACATGACTTGCATCTGACTCAGAAAGTAAATAATTCTTACTCAAACGCTCAATATCTTCTATCAATAAAGCATTATTTTCCTTCATATGTTGCAGATAAGTAGGAAGTGTTGCTACTAAACCTTCTACCACTTTCTGTGCCGCAATTTCTCTTGTAAAGATATCGTAAAGTGCATTAATCTCTTCTTGGATTTGAGTATTTTCGTACTCGGCATTATCCAATTCTAGTTGCGCAATATTCTCATGATTTTTCTTGAGAGCTTCATGAAGCAATTGGAAACGCGCTTCAATATCCGTTTCAGAAAAATGATAATTAGCATCTAAAAGCTTACGGTAGCCGTCTTCTAAATCTTCCAGCTGATCAGGTAGCTCTTTAGATAATGTTGTTACAACTGCTGGTATACGATCAACAATATGTGTCAAAGCCAAGATATGATTTTCAGCATTATCCAAAATCACAGCAGCTTCTACTGGGTCACCAGACGAGTTTAAAGTTACAAACTGAGAAAACTCTGATTGGATATTTTCCAATTGTTTTTCAATTTCAGACAAACCTTGTCCATATTCTTCAGAATGATCAGCAACTCGGTGTTGCAACTCTTCAAACAAGTCCAAGGTATGAAGAACACGTCCACTATTTTTAGACTCTTGTTTCTCCAAATCTGCCAAGGCATTGCGAATTGCCGCAATATCTTCTTCAATCAAGGTAATTTGGCTCTCGATTTGGTCAATTTGATGACTAGCCTTGAAAAAACGGAATGAGTTGTTATAACCTTCTGCCTCGAAAAGATTATTTTCGATATCGGCAAAAGAGTTAAGAGATAGGTCAACCCATTTTTGATTCCATTCACGGAAAGTCACTTGACTTTGTCCAATCAAGTGCATATTTTTTACAGCTTCAACTTCATCATTAACTGGAAGATTGTACAGCTCTTCTTTTTTATCTTCTAAAATTGCTAATTTACTTTCATTGCGTTTTCGTACATAGATTGCGATAGCATAGGCAATGACCAATAAAACTGCAACTGCAATTATTAAATAAATTACTAGTCTAGCAGACATATTAAACTCCTTTTTTACTTGAAACAATCGTAATGATTATATCATATTTTTTAGACCAAGGGAACTACTTCTCCCTATTTTTTAGACATCAAGTGTACTATAGACAGCATTTTCTTCGATAAACTCACGACGAGGCTCTACTCGATCCCCCATCAACATATCAAAGATTTTATCTGCTTCTGCAGCATCATCCACAGAAACTCTAGCCATCAAGCGATGTTCGGGATCCATGGTTGTTTCCCACAACTGATGATCGTCCATTTCACCCAGCCCCTTATAACGCTGAATAGTTGGTTTGGCACGTCCTTCACTGTGGCGGGCTAAAGCTTCTTGGAGTTTGATTTCTTGATCTGCACCTGGCTGGATGTATTCTTTAATCTCGCTTCCAACCTTGACACCATAGATTGGTGGTTGGGCAATATAAACATAACCAGCTTCTAGGATTGGTTTCATATAACGATAAATCAAGGTTAAAAGAAGGGTACGAATGTGAGCACCATCGACATCGGCATCGGTCATCAAAACGAGTTTTTGGTAACGGGCTTTTGAGACATCAAATTCCGCCCCAAATCCTGTTCCCATAGCTGTAAAAAGACTTCGAATTTCTTCGTTGGCAAGAATCTTATCCATACTTGCCTTTTCAACGTTCAAGATTTTACCGCGAATTGGAAGGATAGCTTGGAATTCACGGTTACGACCAGATTTGGCTGACCCACCCGCTGAGTCTCCTTCGACGATGAAAAGTTCTGTTTCCGCAGGATTGTTAGAAGAACAGTCTGCTAGTTTCCCTGGAAGGTTGGAAATTTCCAAACCAGATTTTTTACGAGTAACTTCACGCGCACGCTTGGCAGCCACACGAGCCTTAGCGGCCAAAATTCCTTTTTCCACAATACGTTTGGCAATCTGTGGATTTTCCATGAGGAAATCAGAGAAGGCATCACTGAAGAGGCGATTGGTAATCTTGACCACTTCACTGTTCCCAAGTTTGGTCTTAGTTTGTCCTTCAAACTGTGGATTTGGGTGTTTAACTGAGATAACTGCAGTTAATCCTTCGCGAACATCTTCCCCTGTTAGGTTGTCTTCATTGTCTTTCAGTAACTTATTTTTTCGAGCATAATCGTTGATAACACGAGTCAGTGCTGTACGGAAACCTTGCTCATGCGTTCCACCTTCATGAGTATGAATATTGTTGGCAAAACTCATGACATTTTCATGGTAGCCAGTTGTGTACTGCATGGCTACTTCAACTGTGATATCATCCATCTCACCATCAGTGTAGATTGGTGAATCAAAGATAACATCCTTATTCTCATTGATATATTCAACGTAACTAGCAATCCCACCTTCATAATGATAATGCTTGGTTTGTTCCAAACCTTCACGCTTATCTGTGATGGAGATTTGAAGACCGCGATTTAGAAAGGCCAACTCTTGAATCCGTTTATTTAATTTATCAAAGTCAAATGTTGTTGTTTCAGTGAAGATTTCTGGGTCTGGTGTGAAATGAACTGTTGTTCCAGTTTTATCCGTATCTCCAACCACCTCAAGGTCTGCGACAACATGACCACGACGGTATTCTTGGTAATGAATTTTACCATTTTTGTGGACATGAACGTCTAATTGAGTGGAAAG
Organism: uncultured Streptococcus sp.; assembly: GCA_963517545.1. Lineage (GTDB taxonomy): Bacteria > Bacillota > Bacilli > Lactobacillales > Streptococcaceae > Streptococcus. Next base: position 3,483 of record CAUQGR010000054.1, read on the forward strand.
AGCATTAACTACTGAAGACCCTACTCCGTGAAGACCACCTGAGACCTTATAGCCGCCACCGCCGAATTTTCCTCCAGCATGAAGAACCGTAAAGACTGTCTCAACAGCAGGTCGACCTGTTTTTTCCTGAATATCGACTGGAATCCCACGTCCATCATCGACAACAGTAATCGAATCATCTGGCTCAATAAAGACTTCAATATGGCGGGCAAATCCTGCCAAGGCCTCATCAATTGAGTTATCAACAATTTCCCAGACTAGGTGGTGAAGACCTTCTTTTGAGGTTGACCCGATATACATCCCTGGACGCATACGAACAGCCTCTAAGCCCTCTAAAACTTGAATTTGACTGGCATCATAATCTTGTGCCTGCAGATTTTTGATTTCTTCTGTCATCTTATTCCTTTTTCTTACATGTCTAATACTTGTCTTAAATTCACGATACTGGTAAACAAGTGGGTATCCAGTCCTGCAGATTGACCTGCTTCGATATCAATCGGTCGATCACCAATGACAAGGCCAGAGCTAATCTGATACTTTTCTCTTAAATAAATCATGGACTCAGGGTTTGGTTTTCTCTTAAAGCCTGAGTTAGAAGTCACCACTTCTGTAAAATAAGCTGCTATAGAGGTTTTTTCTAAAATTTCCAAGACCTGATTATTTCGGTGAGAGACCAAAAAATGACGGCCACCTTGATTTGAAATGTCTTCCAATAAGTCAGAAACTCCTTCAAACAAAATCGGGTGTTCAAGCTCTCTGGCTTCATTTTCCTTGTATTTTTCTAAAAAATTCTCTAAGTTGGGAGCGAATGTCTCAATCGCAAAATCAGTAGAAACCTTTAAAGCCTGATAGACACTGTCATGGTCTTGTGTGATACCATACAATGCCAATGTTTCAACAAAGGCAGCTGTTGAAGTTTCGTAATTATCCAGTAAAGTTCCACCTAAATCCCAGATATAATCGTGATATTTCATACCCTTCATTATAGCATTTTTTTATGAAAAAAGCGATGATTTCCCTGAGTTTTCCACATAAAAAAACGAGAGTTTGACTCCCGTTTTACTGATTTTTACCAAAGACATCTCGATAAAGCATTCCAGTTCGTAAACCCTCTGCGTCTCCTCCTAGTTGCTTCACCAACTCGTAGGCAAAGGCAAGGGCTGTTGAGGGGCCTCGACTGGTTGTCAAATGACCATCTACCACTACTGTTTCCTTGACGTAGTGACCATCAAAGATTTGCTCTTGAACACCATCATAACAAGTAAACTTCTTGTTTTTCAATAGCCCTGCTTGATTGAGGGCAATTGGCGCCGCACAAATAGCTGCCAGTTTCTTCCCCTCTTGCTCGAAGCTTTGCAACTCTTGCATCAAAGCCTGATTGTCCCGTAAATGTGCAGAACCAGGCATCCCTCCAGGAAGAACAATCATATCATAGTCTGATAAATCGCCATCAAAGACACGATCTGCTCTTACTTGGATTGCATGCGAACCAGTCACTTGCTCTTCAAAACCAACCATATCACAAGTGATATTTGCACGACGCAAAACATCTACAACTGTCAAAGCTTCAATTTCTTCAAAGCCCTGAGCTAACATAACTGCTACTTTAACCATGATTTTCTCCTTATTTGATTCGTTTTAATACAACCTTTTTCCGCTTGAATCGGACTTTTCCGCTCTTTTCTTCAGCTAGATTAGTCTGATAGCTCATCGATAAAAGCAAGCCAACACCGATCAAATTACTAATAATAGCCGATCCCCCTTGAGAAATGAAAGGCAAGGGAATTCCAGTCAAAGGAAGCAAGCCTGTCACAGCGCCGATATTTTCAAAGATGTGGAAGAGCAACATCATAATCAAACCTGTGGAAATATAGGTGTAGAACTGGTTATTTGATTTAAGAGTAATCTTCAACATACGATAAATCAGCATGAGATAAAGGGCGATAACAAGGACAGAGCCAATAAAGCCAAAATCCTCTGCGATAACCGTGAAAATCATATCTGACTCTCTAACTGGAATAAGCAGATTAGAAGCATTAAACCCTTGTCCAAATAAGCCACCGCTTCCAATGGCAATCTGTCCTTGAGCCTGTTGGTAAGTGGTTGTTTGGGCAAAGTCAAATGGATTAAGCCAAGCCAAAATACGGTTAATTTGGTAGGTCGGCATCCCCAGTTGATGGAGAAAAGCACGACCGTCTTTACTGATAAAAACGGCTAGAAAACCAGCAATTCCTGTTACAGCAGTCACAAATACTGGAATAATAATTTTCCAAGAAACTCCTGATAGCAAGACGATTCCTGAGAAAATGGATACAAAAACCAAAGCCGTCCCTAAGTCACTTTGAAGTGCCAAAAGAACTAGGACTGGAATGGTAAAGAGAATCATCCAGAAAATTAACAAGAAGTCCAGCGGAACTGTGCGTCTCCATTCCTTATGTTTTTTGGTAAACTGGACAATCACACGAGCCAACATGAGTATATAGGATATCTTCATAAATTCTGACGGTTGGAACAAGGTAACACCATTTACCGATACCCAGTTTTTGGCACCCGTTGATGCAACTAAGCTTGGATTATAAAAGACAATCGGCAAGACCATAAGTCCCAAGCCTAAAATATACAGAAAGGGTGTCACCTTCCAAAGAAATTCTGTATTAAAGAGCATGACGATAAAACCAATCACAAGCCCCAAGGCGATCCAGGCGACCTGCTGCCCTAAAATGGGCAGAATATTGTTTGGATAATCATGACTAACGGCTATGTAGATAGCCACCACGCCGATAACCAGTAGAAAAAATACTGGCAAGAGCAAACTATAATCGACTCTAGAGTCGAGAGAACGTTTCATATTTATTAACCTTATACTTTCATACTATACTATTTATCAAAGTTCATTTAAAAATTTATCAATAACCTCATTAACTTCAGATTGAGCGATCGTTGTAATGCTCGCTTCTTTTGCTAGAGAAGTCACAATTTGCTTGCCGTATCGTTTTCCGACGATTCTCCTATCCAGAATGAAGGTTAAAGAACGTTGGTGTTCACGTCTCATACTTCTTCCCAAAGCCTGTTTTAAACGAATAATGGCCATTGGCAATTGATAATCATAAAAGGCATTTTTCCCTTCTTGAATTAGTTCTTGATTAATCTTTTTCGTCAAGGGCTCTTGGGGATTTTGGAAAGGAAGTCTCGGTATAACTTGAATCACAAAAGGATGGCTCGAAAAATCGACTCCTTCCCAGAAACTTGCTGCACCAAGCAGAATTTGTTGTTCACCTTTTTCAAAACGTTTCTTCAGTTGATGAACATCGCCATTTTTATACTGGGCCAGATGGCTAACTGGAAGTAAATCCGATACTGCTAGAAGCATATCTTTAGCAGTAAAGAGAACCAAAATCGGTTGTTGGAAAGCTTGAACATCCATCAGCAAATCAGCTACCTCTTTGGCATAGACTTCTATGGAAGTTTCTGTTACTAGAGGGAAATCTTTGACTAAGACCACTTCTTGTTCCTGTTTTTTATGAGATTCAATCTTGACAAATTTGGCTTCGGAATAACCTAAAAGATCTGCCAAAGAAACCCTCTGACTAATCTCAAGAGTAGCCGACACTCCCAAGACTTGACATGAATCAGGCACTAAAGAAGATAGAAGAATACGACCTGATTTTGTAGAAGAAATCTGAATTTTCTTCTGACTCGTTTCAGTTGCTTCAAGCCAATAATCACCTTCAGCCGTAAAATAGCGAACCAGTTCCTCAAAGCCTTCTACTTCTAATTCTGAAAAATACTGGTGAAGATTGGCCAGAGAATCCAAGATATTTTTCCTAGATTTGCCAGACTGAAATTGTTCTATCAAGTAGAGACACTCAAAGCGAATACTTTCTAGTATTCGTTGCTGAATCCTATTTTCTTCTCCTACTAAAGCCTTATCAAGTAAATCAATAATAGACTGGATATCGTAGGTCTCTTGAAGCAGATTTTCTAGGGCCAACAAAATTTTTTGAACTTCATCAATAATCAGTAAACGGTCGCTGACAAATTCAGGATTATCTTCAAGTCTGGTTACAAGATAGGCATGATTGGTCACTAAGAGCTTGCAAGTCTCTGCTCTTTCCTGACTACGTTTCCAAAAATCTTCCGTCATAAATAAGCTCTTGGATGATAAATTCCCATCATGACGAAGATCTCTTAGAAAATGTTGGTAACGGTAGAGCTGACCAATCTCATCCAAATCCCCGGTTTCTGTCTCTGTCAACCAGACCAATAGTTGCATTTTAAAGCGTCTAAATAAGCGATTTTCATCATTTTCCTGCAGGGAACGATAAAAGGTATCCAACTTCAGGTAATTTTGTGGTCCCTTTAAAGAATGAATATCTGTATGGAATAGCTCCTTGAGACGTTTACCTTCTTCTTCCATGATTTGATTTTGAAGAATCTTTGTCGGAACACTAAGGACAATTTGTCGCTCTGTCACTTGAGATAAAGCGGGTAAGAGATAGCCATAGGTTTTTCCAATCCCTGTCGGCGCTTGAATTAGAGAGACAGGCTCATCTTTCAATAGCAAGCCAACCTCTTTAGCAAAACTTTCTTGCTCCTCCCTCACTTCAAGGTTCAACAGAGAAATATTTTTAGAAAAATCTTGAGATAGTTTTCGTGACTCATTTGGGGTTGCAGGTTTCTTGAAATATAGCCCTTGAACTTCGACCAAGTCTGGAGAAGTCAGGATAGATTGGTTGCGAAAAATTTCCTCAATAACCAGATAAGACTCATATAAGAGAGCATCAGCCATTTCCAGCAAGCGTTCTAAAAGCCCTTTAGGAAGTTGGGCCATCTTTTCTCGTAGGAAAAGTAGTAATTCCGCAGTAGCTTGGGCATCTGAAAGAGCTGTGTGGGCGTGTTTTAGAGGAATTCCTAATTCTCGACACAAAATCGGCAAACTATATTTTTCCAGTTCAGGGAAAAAGACCTGGGCCAATTCGACCGTGTCAACACGAGGATTTCTTAGTTCATAGCCTTCAAAAAATAAATTTTCCGCCAAGAGATTGGCATCAAACTGAACATTATGGGCTACAAAAATCCCATCCTCCACCAAGTCAAAGATTTTTCTGGCAACTTGCGAAAAATCAGGTGCTTGCGCCAGACGTTGGTCTGTCAATCCTGTCAGTTCTTTGATATGAGCATCCAAAGGTTCATGTGGATTGACATCCGTCGTATAGTGATCGACGATTTTTCCATCCTCAATCACGACAATTCCCACTTGGATAATTTTAGCCTTACTACCTGTGCTAGTTGCCTCTAAATCCACCACAACATAGCGATTACCAATCGTTTTCATTATAAAAAATTATACCAAAAAAAGGGCCATTTGGCACCTGCAAACATGGGATAATTTTCAAACTCAAGAACACTACTTGGCTTAAAAATCCTATCAAGTAGAGCATCCTAGCCTGCTAATTTTTTGAAAATATTGGATAATAAGAAAAAATTGAGAGAAGAAATGTTTGCATCTTCCTTCTCTCAACTATCCATTTACTTTATTTAACCATATCAGGATCGTAGTCATAAAATCCTGTATCAAGGAAACGGTTTTTAGGGTGTAACTTGCGCACTTCTTCATCCAGCAAGAAGGCTTGGTCATGGCTAAAATTGCCCTCTTGGATCAAGCTACGCGCTTGGATAAAGAGTTTTGCAATCTCAACAAAGTTCTGACCAGGAGTGTAGAGCCCTTCTAGTTTCCAGTGAGTGAAACCATGCTCTACCAATTCTGTCAATTTTGTCATCAAATCAAGGTCATTATTGGCAAAGATGTGGGTCCCATGATTGTCTTCAAAAATGGAATAGTGGCTCTCTGGGTCACTTGGCTCAGCCAAGAAGAGGTCACGCTTACGCGTCTTTTCATCATCGATGTGCGTAAAGTTATAGTAGTTTTGCAAGAGCGGACGTTTAGAATGGTGAATAACACTAGCTCCGTAAACCAAAACTTCAGCAGGAATTTCCAAAATCTCTGGCATTTTGAAGAGTTCAGCAGATGGAATTTCACGCGCCAAAACAGCCTCAGATGCGCCAGCCTTTTGTCCCCAGAAGTTAATCTGACGACTGCTTGTCACCATAGTTGAGGCATCGTAGATAGTCTTAAAGGAATAACCATCGCGATTGACCACATAAAAGACGCCTGCATCCCCAATCGTAATGTAATCTGTCTTGATTTCTTCCAAGAAATCGAGGAAAGGCTTGATACGGTCCATCATATCTTGGTGCATGAGGGCATTGACCGCAACAATCAATTCCTTACCAGCATCATGAACCAGCTTAGCGATTTCACGCAATTGGTCATGACTAAAGGTTGTTGGCAGACGAAGGCCAAAATCTTTCTCACCGACATAGATACGGTCTACGCCAGCTTCGAGCAGTTGTTCAACTTGTTCAATACTTTCAGCAGTTGCTGTAATGATAATCTTTTCCATAAGAAAAATTATACCACATTTCTAGCAAATCAGCCAAGACTTATCAGAGTTTTACAAATAGGGATCATTTCCGTAACTTCTCAAAGTAACTTCCAGTTGCCTGACCGAAGTGGAAATCAGTCTAATACTCTTTGAAAATCTCTTCAAACCACATCAGCTTTATTTGCAACGCGGTACTTTGAGCAACCTGAGGCTAGCTTCCTAGTTTGCTCTTTGTTTTTCATTTAGTATAAAAACGGATTTTTATAAGAATAACTAGATGAAAGGCAGCCCCAGAAGCATGAGAGAGTTCGCCAGTAACAATTTACTTTGTACACTATCCATAAATAGCAAACATCTCAAGCTCCATTAATTTTCAAAACATCATAGATAAAATCTAGTCCAAAATTTAAGCAATTGGTGCTGTAGGATTTATACATTGTTATAAATTTCTAGTCGTTTTGTTCTTATGATAAGAAAAATGGCATAGAAAAACGAGTATCTCCATCTACGGAAATACTCGCTTTTTGATAGTTAGAAGTGGTTTTTTGCTCAGCCTCATTTCTTTTTATAAAATTTATCAAGCAAGCAACCAACTATCTCATCTTTTTTCTATCTCTGCCAATATGCGTGACAGGTAGTAATGATAGCCAAAAATAGCAAGAGCAAGCAAGAGGATAAGAACTCCTACTCCCAAGCTGATGGCAATAAGAGCGGAGAGAGACCGAACCAAGAATAAGCTCCCTATTACAAGGGCCATTAGGATTGCACTATAAATAAACAATAAAACTATTGCGACTATGCCATTTGAACGATTCACTAGGTCCGTAATGCTACTCCAATTGGTTGTCAGATTTTTCACATCCTTAAAATAATGGTGGCAAGAAAGGATGACACTGGCAAGGGTCCAGACTACAAGAAGGTAAATCATC
>CAUQGR010000055.1:0-10708 GCA_963517545.1 uncultured Streptococcus sp.
ACAGAACTAAATCCTTCGGATAAATTAATTGTCTAACTTTTTGGGGTCAGTACATGAAAACCGTGATACTATGCGTTTTATTGTGAGAAAATTTATTTCATTTTCTCTTGAAATTGAGTTTTTATCTAATCTCTAATGAGTTATTTCCAAGTGACCAGTTCGCTCCAAACGCTAATATTCGATATAGTAGAGGTTTCACCAGTTGGAACCCATTTGTTGGTGCCTAAGTATCTAACTTCTAGTTTACGAACATTTACTGTGTAAGATGCTTTTAGTCTAATATAACCATAAGTGTAGGGTGGTACGTTATGGGAGACTGAGTGATTTAAACTAAGTCCAACTCCAGACTCCGGAGCAGAAAAGCTAGCACCTGCACCTATAGTTAGGGTAGCTCCAGCTTTTCCACCATAGGCTGTTGAACTTAGAGCTCCTGATGTGGCACTGCTCTCGTAAGAGTGAGAGTATTTAGTTCTATAATCTGCAACACCAGTCGCGTTAGAACGAGTCTGATACATAGATTTAGACTCCAAATAGGCATCTCTAAGTTCAGTCGTATAAAATGAGAGTAACTCCCCTGTGTTGATATCTTTTATAATACGATTAGATACAATTTCATAATGTGTGCCAGGATAGACATCAGCAAAAACTGTAGATGCTGTGACTAAGAATAATAGACTTGATAGTAGAGAGAAAAACAATATTTTCAGTTTAATCATAAAAAGTTTCCTTTCTTCATGATCAAAAGATTATTTTTTCAATCCTTTGAAAGTCATAATGCAACCAGAAAAGATACTGAGAGTTCCTATAGGTCTCCAATATAGTTGCCAAAAGAATAAATTTATCCTTCCTTTCAGTGTCTCATCCGGCCCGGCGTAATAGGGGTTGATGTGAAATAACAAAAAACCAAAACATAAAACGATGATTCCACTCAAGAATAAAATGTCCTTATTTACTTTTCTCATAAAATCTCCTTTTATTTTATATCCTCTTCTAAATTTATTATACATCTAAAAAAGGAAAAAACAAGCCTATTTTTAATTTTTTTTATATGGTATAATAGAATAGTTGGAGAGCTTTGATAGATTTTTAAAAGGCTGATATGAAATACTTTGTATAATCTAATGATTCTTCAAAAAAATTTCTTATTCAAACAAGAGCAAAGGGAAGGTGGGCTGCATATCAGAAGTTAGATGTATTTCTGTCTAATTTTTGAGGTGTAGTTCATTTTAAAACCACGAATCCTATGTGACTCGTGGTTCTTTTTTATAAACTAGTAGAGTGTTTTGGTTGTACTTTTTGCTCAGGGTCGATGTAGTTGATGGCATTGTTGACAGCAGTTGGAGCTTCTCCGAGGCCTGTCGCAATCAAGTCAATTTTTCCATCATAGTAGCAGCAGTCACCGATAGCATAGATACCTGCTTGGCTGGATTCCTGTTTACTGTTGACTATAATCTTGTGGCGGTTGAGGTCCAGACCCCAGTTTTTAAGGTTACCGACCGAAGATTTGAAACCATAGTTGACAAAGAGGTGGTCTAGGTCAATGGTTTCTGTTTCATCAGATTTGACTTTTGTGATTTCAAGTTTATCGAGTGTTTTTCCATCTCCAAGGAGTTGGCTAGGGACGAATGGTGTCTTGATGGTTACAGATGATTCTTGCAAGGCTTGGACACTATGCTCTAAGGCACGGAAATTATCTCTGCGGTGAACAAGGGTAGTTGGCGCAATTTTTTCAAAAGCCAAAGCCCAATCCACAGCTGAGTCTCCCCCACCAAGAATCGTCACTTTTTTACCAGCATATTGCTGAATGTTGGAAACGTGGTAGTGGATATTTTCATACTCCTCAACACCTTCCAATTCCAGCGGACGTGGTTTGAAGGCACCGCCACCCATAGCAATGATAACTGTTTTAGACAGGTGACTACCTTTAGAAGTTGTAATGACAAAGCCTTCTTCTTGTTTTGCAATCTCAAGAACCGTTTCATTGAGATGAATAGGGGTATCAAAGCCATTTAATTGCTCGATTAGACGGTTAGTCAACTCTTCTCCAGTCAGGTTTGGGAAGCCTGGGACGTCTAGGATTTCCTTTTCAGGATAGAGAATAGCAGGTTGTCCACCTAGCTGGGGAAGGGAATCGATAATTTGGACCTTGGCTTGGCGTAGGTGGGCATAAAAGGCTGCAAAAAGTCCGACTGGACCACCACCTACAATGGTAATATCATATAGTTGAGACATGGTTTCTCCTTTGTTTTTTCTAGTCAGTTTATTTTATCATATTTTTTCTTTAATTTAAAATGAAGTAGGATAGGGAAAAAAATGTCAGAAAAATGGTATAATAGAAAGGAACGTGTTTGGACAGAGAGGAGACAGCAGATGAACTTTCAACAATTATCCAACCTGCAATATTGGACTAGCTTGTTTTCTAGTCCTTGGAGTATTGCCATCAATTTGTTTGATATTTTGATTGTGGCCTATATTTTATATCGTTTTACAAAAGCGATAGCTGGCACCAAGATTATGATTTTGGTGCGGGGGGTCGTGATCTTTGTATTAGCCCAGGTTGTGGCCAATATCCTTGGTTTAACAACGATTTCTTGGTTGATTAACCAGATTATCACTTATGGGGTTATTGCTGCGGTTGTTATCTTCTCTCCAGAGATTCGGACTGGTTTGGAACGCTTGGGAAGGGCGACAGATTTCTTTTCTACTACTCAAATTAGTGCAGAAGAGAAAATGATTCGTGCCTTTGTCAAATCAGTTGAATACATGAGCCCTCGTAAGATTGGTGCTTTGGTTGCCATTCAACGGGTTCGGACCTTACAAGAATACATCGCGACAGGGATTCCCTTGGATGCCAAAATTTCGGCCGAACTCCTCATCAATATTTTTATTCCCAACACTCCTCTACATGATGGAGCTGTGATTATCAGAGAAAATCGTATTGCAGTCACCTCTGCCTATCTGCCCTTGACAGAAAGTACAGGAATTTCCAAGGAATTTGGGACCAGACACCGGGCGGCTATTGGTTTATCAGAAGTATCCGATGCCTTGACCTTCATCGTCTCAGAGGAAACAGGTGGCATTTCTATTACCTATAACGGTGTTTTCAAGCATGATTTGACGATTGAAGAATTTGAAGCAGAGCTACGAGCAATTCTTTTGCCAGCCGTTGAGGAAAAAGTCAGTTTCAAGGACCGTTTGCTAGGAGGTTGGAAATATGAGAAAAAATAGTCTATATATCATTTCATCTCTCTTTTTTGCTTGTGTCTTATTCATCTATGCAACATCGACTAATTTTCAAAACAACAATACGGTAAGGCAGGTCAAATCAGAAACCTACACCAATACGATAACAAACGTTCCCATCGATATTCATTATGATGACGACCAGTATTTCATTAGCGGATTTGCATCAGAGGTTTCCGTTGTGTTGACAGGTGCCAATCGGGTGACCTTGGCCAGTGAAATGCAGGAAAGCACTCGTAAGTTTAAGGTGACAGCGGATTTGACAGATGCTAGTGTTGGAACGATTGAAGTTCCCTTGAACATTGAAAATCTCCCAAGCGGATTGACTGCTGTGGCAACGCCTCAAAAGATTACAGTGAAAGTTGGGAAGAAGGTTAAGCGAGATGGGATGATTGTTGTGCCACAAGTTGACCAAAGCCAAATTGATCCCAAGCTACAACTTGATAGTGTAACCGTGTCAAATGAACGCGTTTCGGTCACAACTGACCAGGAAACATTAGCTAAGATTGACAAAGTTATTGCGCTTTTACCAACCAGCGAACGCATAACAGGTAATTACAGTGGTTCAGTACCTTTGCAGGCAATCGACCGCAATGGGGTTGTCTTACCAGTAGTGATCACTCCGTTTGACACAACAATGAAGGTGACTACAAAACCTGTGGCAACGAGTTCAAGCACATCAAATTCAGCTACAAGCAGTTCGTCGGAGACATCTTCGTCAACGAAAGCAACTAGTTCAAAAACGAATTAAAAATAGAAAAAGGATTTTATAAAAATGGGTAAATATTTTGGGACTGATGGAGTCCGTGGAGAAGCTAACGTAGAACTAACGCCGGAATTGGCCTTTAAGCTAGGACGTTTTGGAGGCTATGTTCTCAGTCAACATGAAACGGAAGCACCGAAAGTTTTTGTGGGACGTGATACACGTATTTCAGGGGAAATGCTAGAATCTGCCTTGGTGGCAGGTCTCCTTTCAGTAGGGATTCACGTGTATAAATTAGGCGTTCTGGCAACACCAGCAGTAGCTTACTTGGTCAAAACTGAAGGAGCAAGTGCCGGTGTCATGATCTCTGCCAGCCACAATCCAGCCCTTGATAATGGAATCAAGTTCTTTGGTGGTGATGGCTTCAAACTAGACGATGAAAAAGAAGCAGAAATTGAAGCCTTGCTAGATGCTGTGGAAGATACTCTTCCTCGTCCAAGTGCAGAAGGTTTGGGAACCTTGGTAGATTATCCAGAAGGCTTGCGTAAGTATGAAGGTTACCTTGTTTCAACTGGAACTCCACTTGAAGGAATGAAGGTTGCCTTAGACACAGCCAATGGTGCAGCGTCTACAAGTGCCCGTCAGATTTTCGCTGATCTCGGTGCTCAGTTGACGGTTATCGGAGAAACACCAGATGGGCTTAACATCAACCTTAATGTTGGTTCTACGCACCCAGAAGCCCTTCAAGAAGTGGTCAAAGAAAGCGGGTCAGCTATCGGTTTGGCCTTTGACGGAGACAGTGACCGTTTGATTGCTATTGATGAGAATGGTGAGATTGTTGATGGTGACAAAATCATGTACATCATCGGGAAATACCTTTCTGAGAAAGGACAATTGGCTCAAAATACAATCGTGACAACTGTCATGTCTAACCTTGGTTTCCACAAGGCCTTGGACCGTGAAGGCATTAACAAGGCAGTCACTGCAGTTGGCGACCGCTATGTTGTTGAAGAAATGAGAAAATCAGGCTACAATCTCGGTGGTGAACAGTCTGGTCACGTTATCTTGATGGATTACAATACCACAGGTGATGGTCAATTATCAGCAGTTCAATTGACGAAAATCATGAAGGAAACTGGTAAGAGCTTATCAGAGTTGGCAGCAGAAGTAACCATTTATCCACAAAAATTAGTCAATATCCGAGTGGAAAATGCCATGAAGGAGAAGGCTATGGAAGTACCAGCTATCAAGGTCATTATCGAGAAGATGGAAGCTGAAATGGCAGGGAATGGCCGTATCCTTGTTCGCCCAAGTGGAACAGAGCCTCTTTTGCGTGTTATGGCAGAAGCGCCTACAACAGAAGAAGTGGACTACTATGTTGATACTATCGCAGACGTAGTTCGAGCTGAAATCGGGATTGACTAAATCCTAGAAAACTAGATGAAAATAAAAAATTATGGTACAATAGCTTATAATATTGTAGCCAAGGGAGAAAGACATGAATCTTAAACGTGAACAAGAATTTGTTAGTCAGTATCATTTTGATGCGCGTAATTTTGAATGGGAAAATGAAAATGGAGCTCCTGAAACTAAGGTGGATGTGAACTTCCAATTGCTCCAACATGATCAAGAAAATCAAGTGACTTCCTTGATTGTCATCTTGACCTTTATGATTGTATTTGATAAGTTTGTCATCAGTGGAACCATTTCACAGGTAAATCATATCGATGGCCGTATTGTCAATGAACCAAGTGAATTGAGCCAAGAAGAAGTGGAAACTTTGGCTCGTCCATGTTTGAACATGCTCAACCGTTTGACTTACGAAGTAACTGAAATTGCATTAGACTTACCAGGAATCAATTTGGAGTTCTAATATGAAACTAGCTGTTATCACAGATTCCTCTGCCTATCTCAGTGCAGAGACCTTGCAAAGAGAAGATTTATTTGTCTTGGATATTCCTGTCAATATTGATGGTGAGGAGTATGTCGAAGGCATCAATCTGACTGCTGAGGAATTTTACCAAAAAATGGCTCAGGCTTCTGAATTGCCTAAGACCAGTCAACCAAGTATTGCCAAGTTAGATGAGATTCTAACTTCGCTCAAAGAACAAGGTTATACACATGCCTTGGGGCTTTTCCTATCTTCTGGAATTTCAGGTTTTTACCAAAATATCCAGTATATGATAGATGAATATAAGGGCTTAACCATTGCTTTTCCAGACACTTTGATTACAAGTGCTCCTCTGGGTATCATGGTTGAAAGCGTCTTTAATTGGCGTGACCAGGGCGATGATTTTGCTATCATTCAGGATAAGCTAGCCATTCAAATCAGCCGTACGTCAGCTTTTATCATGGTAGATGACTTGGATCATTTAGTGAAAGGTGGGCGCCTTTCAAATGGGGCTGCGATTTTGGGTAATCTGCTTAGCATTAAGCCAATCCTTTATTTCAATGACCAAGGTGTGATTGAGGTTTACGAAAAAGTTCGTACTGAAAAGAAAGCAACCAAGCGCTTAATTGAAATTATCAAGGAAACAACGGCTTCAGGTCAATACCATATCATTGTCATTCATGGAAATGCTCCTGAAAAGGCTGAGGAATTGCGTCAGCACTTGCTTGAATCTGGAGTGGGTACGGATATTTCACTTGCTACATTTGGTAGTGTCATTGGGACACACCTAGGATCAGGAAGCATTGCTCTGGGTTATATTCCAGTAATTTAGTTGGCACTTTTAGACTAGTTAAGAAGTTAGCAGTTGAACACGGACTACCTGTCTCTTGAAAAAAGATGCCTGTCTGGCCTTTCGTGGAAAGTCAGCGCTATTCCCTATTTTTCATGGGCAGCTAAGGTCCTTTGTATCTTGATAATTGAACACGCCTGGAACTCTGTGTGAAAAAGATAGTTCTTCCAAGGAGTAGACACTTCTTGATCAGAACTCCTATTTTCACTTTGTGTTCCTACAGGCTTTGTATCTTAGAAATTGAACATGGACTATCTGCCTCTTGAAAAAAGATGCCTGTCTCGCCTTTCATGGAAAGTCAGCGCCATTCCCTATTTTTCATGGGCAGCTAAGGTCCTTTGTATCTTAGATAGGAGTAGAGATGAGTATTCGAGTAATTATTGCTGGTTTTAAGGGAAAGATGGGCCAAGCTGCTTGTCAGATGGTCTTGGCTGATCCAGACTTGGACTTGGTAGCAGTTTTGGATCCCTTTGAGTCTGAATCAGAATGGCAGGGTATTCCTGTTTTCAAGGATAAGGCTGATTTAGCAGGCTTTAAAGCGGATGTCTGGGTAGATTTTACTACTCCAGCTGTTGCCTACGAAAATACACGTTTTGCTCTTGAAAATGGATTTGCTCCAGTAGTTGGAACGACAGGCTTTACTAGTGAAGAAATTGCAGAGCTAAAAGCATTTTCTCGTGCCCAAGCTTTGGGTGGCTTGATTGCTCCTAACTTTGCCTTGGGTGCTGTCTTGCTCATGCAATTTGCAAAGCAGGCTGCCAAATATTTTCCAAATGTGGAGATTATCGAGCTCCATCATGACAAGAAAAAGGATGCTCCTAGTGGAACAGCTATTAAAACAGCTGAGTTGATGGCAGAAGTTCGAGAGTCAATCCAGCAAGGTGCGCCTGATGAGGAAGAATTGATTGCAGGTGCCCGTGGTGCTGACTTTGATGGCATGCGGATCCACTCAGTTCGTTTGCCAGGCTTAGTAGCCCATCAGGAAGTCATCTTTGGCAATCAAGGAGAAGGATTGACCCTCCGTCATGACTCCTATGATCGCAGCTCCTTCATGACAGGGGTGAATTTGGGAATTAAAGAAGTTGTCAAGCGTCATGAGCTTGTCTATGGATTAGAACACTTATTATGAGATTAACGCAAATGCCTTCTGAATTTCAGAAGGCTTTACCAGTATTAGAAAAAATTAAAGAAGCAGGTTTTGAGGCCTATTTTGTTGGAGGTTCTGTTCGAGATGCCCTCCTCAATCGTCCCATCCACGATGTGGATATTGCGACGTCTTCTTATCCAGAGGAAACCAAGCAGATTTTTCCGCGAACAGCCGATATCGGAATCGAGCATGGAACCGTCTTGGTTTTAGATGGGGATGAGGAGTATGAGGTAACCACTTTTCGGACAGAGGATGTCTATGTGGACTATCGCAGACCCAGTGCGGTCTCCTTTGTTCGTTCGCTAGAAGAAGACCTCAAACGCCGTGATTTCACAGTCAACGCCTTTGCCTTGGACGAGACAGGAGAAATCATTGACTTGTTTCATGGTTTAGAAGATTTGGAAAAGCAAGTCTTACGAGCGGTTGGAGTGGCAAGTGAGCGTTTCAACGAAGATGCTTTGCGTATTATGCGTGGTTTCCGTTTTCAGGCCAGTCTTGGCTTTGAACTTGAGCCAAAAACGTTTAAAGCTATGAAGACCTTGACGCCACTTTTGGAGAAAATTTCTGTGGAGCGTACCTTCGTTGAGTTTGATAAACTCTTGCTGGCTCCATTTTGGAGAAGGGGCTTGGCTTCCATGATTGAGAGTCAAGCTTATGACTATCTCCCTGATATGGCAGCTAGCCAGGACAAGCTCAATAGACTGTTTGATTTGGAGACTGATTTCACCTTTGAATCTTCAGAGCAAGCTTGGGCGGCTCTACTGTGGGCTTTGGAGATTGAAAATGCGCAGCCATTTTTGAAAGCTTGGAAGACATCACGCCAGTTTGCCAAGCAGGTACAGGATTTGCTGACTATTTTGGCCTTGCGTGAAAAGGGAGAATTGAGCAAGCGCGATTGCTACCGCTTTGACTTGGATTTGCTTTTACAGGCTGAAAATCTTCGTCAGGCTCAGGGAAAACCAGTCAACCCACAAGCCATCACAGAAACCTATCAGAGTTTGACCATTCATGACAAGAAAGAAATCCAAATCAACGGTGGTATTTTGATTAAGGAATATGGCTATCAACCAGGCCCAGACTTGGGAGAGATTTTAACAGAGATTGAATATGCCATTGTCGATGGAACATTGGAAAATGACCGTCAAGCCATTCATGCTTATCTAAGGGAGAAAAAATGAGTGATTTTATCGTTGAAAAACTAAGTAAATCCGTCGGTGATAAGACCGTTTTTAAGGATATTTCCTTTATCATCCATGATCTAGACAGAATTGGTCTGATTGGTGTCAATGGGACTGGCAAGACCACCCTTTTAGATGTCCTTTCTGGTGTTTCTGGCTTTGATGGGGATGTCAGTCCTTTTTCAGCAAAGAACGATTACCAGATTGGCTACTTGACCCAGGACCCTGATTTTGATGATAGCAAGACGGTCTTGGATACGGTTCTATCTAGCGACCTTAAGGAAATCCAGCTCATTCGTGAGTACGAATTGATCATGCTCAACTATAGTGAGGACAAGCAGGCTTGTTTGGAACGGGTCATGGCTGAAATGGACTCTCTCCAAGCTTGGGAAATCGAGAGTCAGGTCAAGACGGTTCTTAGCAAGCTGGGTATTCAGGACTTATCTACTCCTGTTGGGGAATTGTCAGGTGGTCTAAGAAGACGGGTCCAGTTGGCGCAAGTCTTACTTGGAAACCACGATCTCTTGCTTTTGGATGAGCCGACCAACCATCTGGATATTGCGACTATTGAGTGGCTGACCCTCTTTTTAAAAAATTCCAAGAAGACCGTCCTTTTTATCACCCACGATCGTTATTTCCTAGACGCTTTGTCAACACGGATTTTCGAGTTGGATCGAGCAGGATTGACAGAGTATCAGGGGAATTATCAGGACTATGTTCGCCTTAAGGCGGAACAGGATGAGCGAGATGCAGCTCTTCTCCACAAAAAGGAACAACTTTATAAGCAAGAATTGGCCTGGATGCGCAGACAACCGCAGGCGCGTGCGACCAAGCAGCAGGCTCGTATCAATCGTTTCCATGACTTGAAAAAGGAAGTTTCAGGTAGTAGTGCTGAGACAGACTTGACCATGAACTTTGAAACCAGTCGGATTGGGAAGAAAGTCATCGAGTTTCAGGATGTTTCCTTTGCCTATGAAAACAAGCCTATTTTGCAAGATTTTAATCTCTTGGTGCAGGCTAAAGATCGTATTGGAATTGTTGGGGACAACGGTGTTGGAAAATCTACCCTCCTTAACTTGATTGCAGGTAGTCTTGAGCCGACAGCAGGACAAGTTGTGATTGGGGAAACTGTTCGTATCGCCTATTTCTCTCAGCAAATTGAGGGCTTGGATGAAAGCAAGCGTGTTATCAATTACCTGCAGGAAGTGGCAGAAGAGGTCAAGACCAGCGGTGGTTCTACTACTTCGATTGCAGAGTTGCTGGAGCAGTTCCTTTTCCCACGTTCGACGCATGGAACCTTGATTGAGAAATTGTCTGGGGGAGAGAAAAAACGCCTTTATCTCCTCAAACTGCTTTTGGAAAAACCAAATGTTCTCCTTTTGGACGAGCCAACCAATGATTTGGATATTGCAACCTTGACAGTTTTGGAGAATTTCTTGCAGAGCTTTGCAGGTCCTGTTTTGACAGTTAGCCACGACCGCTATTTCTTGGATAAGGTAGCGACCAAGATTCTCGCTTTTGAGGATGGTAGGATTCGTCCTTTCTTTGGTCATTACACTGATTACCTTGATGAAAAAGCCTTTGAAACAGATATGGCTAATCAAGTGCAAAAGGCCGAAAAAGAAAAGGTGGTCAAGGTCCGAGAAGACAAGAAACGCATGACCTACCAAGAAAAGCAGGAGTGGGCAAGTATTGA
>CAUQGR010000056.1:0-10590 GCA_963517545.1 uncultured Streptococcus sp.
TTGCAGTGGCCAAGCAAGTGGCCAAGTACAATACCATGCGAGAAGAGGAGCATAGTTTTGCCCTGATTCGGAGCTTTCTAGGTTTTATGACAGGACTAGGCCTCGTTTTTGCCCTAATCTTGTATGTCTTTGCTCCTTGGCTAGCAGACTTGTCTGGCGTGGGTAAAGACTTGATACCGATCATGCAAAGCTTGGCTTGGGGAGTCTTGATTTTCCCATCTATGAGTGTGATTCGAGGATTTTTCCAAGGGATGAATAACCTCAAACCTTATGCCATGAGCCAAATTGCTGAGCAGGTCATTCGTGTTATCTGGATGCTCTTAGCAACCTTTATCATTATGAAGCTCGGTTCAGGAGATTACCTAGCAGCTGTTACCCAATCCACCTTTGCTGCCTTTGTCGGCATGGTAGCTAGTTTTGCAGTTTTGATCTATTTCCTTGCCAAAGAAGGATTACTTAAAAGAGTCCTTGAAACAGGAGATAAGATTAATAGTAAGCGTCTCTTGGTTGATACCATTAAGGAAGCCATTCCTTTTATCTTGACTGGTTCGGCTATTCAGCTTTTCCAAATCTTGGACCAAAATACCTTTATCAATAGCATGAAGTGGTTTACCAACTATAGTAATGAAGACTTGATTGTCATGTTTTCTTATTTCTCTGCTAATCCTAATAAAATTACCATGATTCTCATTTCTGTAGGAGTTTCCATTGGTAGTGTAGGATTACCACTTCTAACTGAAAACTATGTCAAGGGGGATTTGAGAGCAGCTTCTCGTCTAGTCCAGGACAGTATTACCATGCTTTTCTTATTCCTGTTGCCAGCAACGGTTGGAGTGGTCATGGTAGGAGAACCTCTTTATACGGTTTTCTACGGCAAGCCAGATAGTTTGGCTATGGGCTTGTTTGTCTTTGCAGTTTTGCAGTCTACTATTTTAGGCTTGTACATGGTCTTGTCTCCAATGCTTCAGGCCATGTTCCGCAACCGCAAGGCCGTTCTCTATTTTATCTATGGTTCTATTGCCAAGCTAGTCTTGCAAATACCTACCATCGCCCTCTTCCATAGTTATGGTCCGTTGATTTCTACAACCATTGGGCTCATCATTCCTAACGTCTTGATGTATCGGGATATTTGTAAGGTAACAGGTGTCAAGCGCAAGGTGATTTTGAAGCGAACCATTTTAATCAGTTTGCTGACCCTAGTCATGTTTCTGTTAATAGGAACCATCCAGTGGCTGTTAGGATTTTTCTTCCAACCAAGTGGACGTTTGTGGAGCTTCTTTTATGTAGCTCTTGTCGGTGCCATGGGGGGTGGACTTTATATGGTTATGAGTCTGCGTACCTATTTATTAGATAAGGTAATAGGAAAAGCCCAAGCAGATCGCTTGAGAACAAAATTAAAAATTTCTCAATAAATTTTTATAAATAAAAGGAATAATTTGAACATTTCTACCACGAAATGCTTGGATTATTCTCTTTTTTATTAATTTGTAGAATAATAACTAAAGTTTGTAGATGGTAATTTTATTTTTCTTAAATTTTACTTAAAAACCTATTGACTAAATAAAACTCGAGTTGTATAATAAGACAAATATTTAAATCAGGAGGTTCTGGAGATGAAAAAGTCTAAGGCCAAGTATGCAACACTTGCAGGTGTCGTGCTAAGTGCAGGTATTTTGTTAAGTGCCTGTGGAAATTCTAGTACAGCGTCAAAAACATATAACTATGTTTACGTAAGTGACCCATCAAGTTTGAACTATCTAGCAGAAAACCGTGCAACAACCAATGATATTGTGACCAATCTGGTAGATGGTCTCATGGAAAATGATCGATATGGGAACTATGTCCCGTCCTTGGCAGAGGATTGGAGTGTTTCTCAAGACGGTTTGACCTATACCTACAAACTGCGTAAAGATGCTAAATGGTATACTGCAGATGGAGATGAATATGCTCCTGTTACTGCCCAAGATTTTGTCACTGGTTTGAAATATGCAGCTGATAAAAAATCAGAAGCCTTGTACTTAGTGCAAGAATCCGTAGCAGGTTTGGATGACTACATTAATGGTAAAACAAGCGACTTTTCAACTGTCGGAGTTAAGGCTCTTGATGACCAAACCGTTCAATATACTTTGACACGACCAGAATCTTACTGGAACTCAAAAACAACCTCAACTATTCTTTTCCCAGTTAATGCGGATTTCTTGAAATCAAAAGGGGATGATTTTGGGAAGGTAGATCCATCTAGCATTTTGTACAATGGACCTTTCTTGATGAAATCCTTTGTTTCAAAATCTGTCATCGAATACAAGAAAAATCCTAACTACTGGGATGCTAAAAATGTCTTTGTAGATGATGTCAAATTGACTTATTTTGATGGTAGTGACCAAGATGCGTTAGCACGTAATTTTACCGAAGGTGTTTATAGCTATGCTCGTCTCTATCCAAATAGTTCAAGTTTTGAAGGGATTAAAGAAAAGAATAAGGACAATATCATCTATAGCATGCAAGATGCTACATCTTACTTCTTAAACTTCAACTTGGATAGAAAATCTTATAAATTCACTTCCAAGACAAGTGATGCTGAAAAGAAATCGACTCAAGAAGCGGTTCTTAACAAGAACTTCCGTCAAGCCATTAATTTTGCCTATGACCGTACAGCTTACGGGGCCCAATCTCAAGGAGAAGAGGGGGCAACTAAGATTTTGCGTAACCTCGTCGTTCCTCCAAACTTCGTAAGTATCAAGGGAAAAGACTTTGGTGAAGTAGTAGCCTCTAAGATGGTCAACTATGGCAAGGAATGGCAAGGAATCAACTTTGCAGATGCCCAAGATCCATACTACAATCCAGAAAAAGCTAAAGCTAAATTTGCTGAAGCTAAGAAAGAACTCCAAGCCAAAGGAGTTCAATTCCCTATACACTTAGATAAAACTATAGATTTGGCTAATAAGGCTGAAATTCAAGGAATCAATTCCATGAAGCAATCAATTGAGTCTGTCTTAGGTGCAGAAAATGTTGTGATTGATGTCCACCTACTTTCTACAGAGGACTATGATAGTTCAGGTTATCTAGCTCAAACTGCAGCTCAGAAAGATTATGATCTTTACAACGGTGGTTGGAGTGCAGACTATCAAGACCCTTCAACCTATCTTGATGTCTTTAATGTTAATTCTGGTGGTTTGATGCAAAATCTAGGTATAGAGCCAGGTGAAGCCAATGACAAGGCTAAGGCTGTTGGGCTGGATATCTACACTCAAATGTTGGAAGAAGCTAATAAGGAGCAAGATCCAGCTAAACGTTATGAAAAATATGCAGATGCTCAAGCTTGGTTGGTGGATAGCTCTCTAGCAATTCCAAATGTTTCACTAGGCGGAACACCAACATTGAGAAAAATTGTTCCTTTCTCAACACCATATTCATTGGCTGGTAATAAAGGGGTTGAATCCTATAAATACCTCAAAGTACAAAATAAGACAGTCACAAAAGACGAATATGAAAAAGCTAAAGAAAAATGGTTGAAAGAAAAAGAAGAATCTAATAAAAAAGCCCAAGAAGAATTGGCAAAACATGTCAAATAAGGATTTTTCAAGAAAAACGATGGTTTCGAAGGAAACTGTCGTTTTTTAATAGAATGATGGTAAATTTGGAAGAAAAATCTCACATTTTTTTCTTTGTTTCTTGAATTTATGTTATAATGATTATAATAAAAACGTGAGAAACCATTTTCGAAAATCTACCCAATGTTGATTGAAGTATGCACATGCTAGGGTAATGTTATAGGAGGAATGTCATTTACTGGAAAAGTAAGATAAAACGCAACAAATGATAGGTTCTTCTTTTATGTGAAGAGTCCTTATCTGCCTATTTAGTGATTTTTATGGAGGTATCATCATGGGCGCTATTATGGAGTTTGCAACAGAAAAACAGATTGAATCATTTCTTTCAACTTGTCATATCGAGGGACAAAGGAATTTTCTGATGGCTTTCAAGAAAAAGACATGGTTGAAATCCTTTATTGATTTCTTCGTTGTAGGAGGAAGTTACTATGTTCAGTCGAGTGTGAAGCCTAAGATTCTGGCATTCACGCCTAAGGGAATCTACTTGATGGACATCAGTGATGTAACTGAAAATCGTTCTAATCAAGTCGTAGAGATGCTTTGGAATCAAGTTCAAGATTTTACTTATAAGACAGTCTTGAATACAGTTAGGTTGAACTGGCACTATCAAAATGAAAACTACATTTTTTCCGTGGATGTCGGTCAGCTTAGTCGGCATGTGGGCCAATATAAATTTAACAAAGAGCATTATGACTATTTAGCCCAACAGGATTTCTTTCGGTCTAAGTAAGAACTAGCAAGGATTTTCACAAAAGAATCTGGAATGTTTTCTGGATTCTTTTTTTACTTTATTCGATAAGTCTATAGTTTGAAACTATAACTAGCTCTTGAAAAGAAGAAAATGAGTTGATGAAAATAAGTGGTACAATAGTTACTATAGATTTGGAGGTATTGTATGAGCAAGGAATTACACATCAACACAATTTTGGCCCAGGCGGGTATCAAGTCAGACGAAGCGACAGGAGCTTTGGTGACACCGATTCATTTTTCAACGACCTATCAGCACCCAGAGTTTGGTCAGTCTACTGGTTTTGACTATACGCGTACTAAAAACCCAACTCGCAGTAAGGCTGAAGAGGTCTTGGCGGCCATTGAGTCAGCAGATTATGCCCTAGCGACTAGCTCAGGTATGTCAGCTATTGTATTGGCCTTTAGCGTCTTTCCAGTAGGAAGTAAGGTCTTGGCAGTGCGTGACCTTTACGGTGGTTCTTTCCGCTGGTTCAACCAAGTGGAACAGGAAGGTCGTTTCCATTTTACCTATGCCAATACAGAAGAAGAGTTGATTGCCGAGTTAGAAAAGGACGTGGATGTTCTCTATATCGAAACACCAACCAATCCCTTGATGTTGGAATTTGATATCGAAAAACTAGCAAAATTGGCTCATGCTAAGGGTGCCAAAGTGGTGGTGGACAATACCTTCTACAGCCCTATCTACCAACGTCCGATTGAAGATGGAGCAGATATCGTTCTCCATTCAGCAACCAAGTATCTGGCAGGCCACAATGATGTCTTGGCTGGAGTGGTTGTGACCAATAGTTTAGAACTATACGAGAAACTCTTTTACAATCTCAATACGACAGGGGCAGTCTTGTCTCCATTTGACAGTTATCAATTGATTCGTGGTCTCAAGACCTTGTCTCTTCGTATGGAGCGCTCAACTGCCAATGCCCAAGAAGTGGTTGCCTTTTTGAAGAATTCTCCAGCAGTTAAGGAAGTTCTCTACACTGGTCGTGGAGGTATGATTTCCTTTAAAGCAGCGGATGAAACACGCAT
This sequence comes from uncultured Streptococcus sp., assembly GCA_963517545.1. Taxonomy (GTDB): domain Bacteria; phylum Bacillota; class Bacilli; order Lactobacillales; family Streptococcaceae; genus Streptococcus. Next base: position 5,385 of record CAUQGR010000056.1, read on the forward strand.
TCCTCATATCTTGAACAGCCTAAAAGTCTTCTCTTTTGCGGAAAGTTTGGGTGGAGTGGAAAGTCTTATCACTTATCCAACGACCCAAACTCACGCCGATATTCCAGCAGAAGTGCGCCATTCTTATGGTTTGACAGATGACCTTTTGCGTTTGTCAATTGGGATTGAAGATGCTAGAGATTTGATTGCAGATTTGCGCCAAGCCTTGGAAGGATAAGACAAAGATGGGAAAATATGATTTTACAAGCCTGCCCAATCGTTTAGGGCACCATACCTATAAATGGAAAGAGGCGGAAACGGATAGTGAAGTTCTGCCAGCTTGGATAGCGGATATGGACTTTGTGGTCTTGCCTGAAATCCGCCAAGCTGTGCAAACTTACGCTGATCAACTGGTTTATGGCTATACTTATGCCAGTGAAGAGTTAATTAAGGAAGTTCAAAAGTGGGAAGCCACACAACATGGTTACCACTTTGACAAAGAGGCCCTTGTCTTTATCGAGGGTGTAGTACCAGCTATTTCAACAGCTATACAATCTTTCACAAAAGAGGGCGAAGCGGTTCTGATTAACACACCTGTCTATCCACCTTTTGCTCGCAGTGTCAAGTTGAATAACCGCAGATTGATTACCAATTCTTTGGTAGAAAAGGATGGTCTGTTTGAGATTGACTTTGACCAACTGGAGAAGGATTTGGTAGAAGAGGATGTCAAACTCTATATCCTTTGCAACCCACACAATCCTGGTGGACGTGTGTGGGAAAAGGAAGTGTTGGAGAAGATTGGCCAACTCTGCCAAAAAAACGGTGTTTTGTTGGTTTCAGATGAGATTCACCAAGATTTGGCCCTCTTTGGTCATAAGCATCATTCTTTCAATACCATCAATCCTGATTTCAAAGAATTTGCTATCGTCTTGACTAGTGCTACTAAAACCTTTAACATCGCTGGGACAAAAAATTCCTATGCAGTCATTGAAAATCCTAAGTTGAGAGCGGCTTACCAGAAACGCCAGTTGGCCAATAATCAGCATGAAATTTCAGGCTTGGGCTATTTGGCGACAGAAGCTGCTTATCGCTATGGGAAGGATTGGTTAGAGGAACTCAAGCAAGTCTTTGAAGAACATATCAATTATGTGGTGGATCTATTTGGCAAAGAGACTAAAATCAAGGTCATGAAACCGCAAGGAACCTACTTGATTTGGCTTGATTTTTCAGCCTATGACCTGACTGATGAAAGATTGCAAGAGCTTTTGAGAAATGAAGCCAAGGTTATCCTCAACCCTGGTTTGGATTTTGGGGAGGAAGGGAGTCTCCATGCCCGTCTCAATGTAGCTATGCCTAAATCCCTGTTGCAAGAAGTTTGTCAGCGGATTGTGGCTACTTTTGCCAAACGTTAAAAATCCAGCCTTCTAGGAGAAAAGTCTTCCTAGAAGGCTATTTTCATAGGGGAAAATATGGTATAATAAAAAGATAAGGTAAAGGTGAAAATATGGCTAAATTGATTCCGGGGAAAGTCCGTATCGAAGGCGTTGCCCTTTATGAAACTGGTAAGGTTGATATCATCAAGGAAAAGAACAATCGACTCTACGCTCGCGTTGCAGAAGAAGAACTGCGCTATAGTTTAGAGGATGATTTGGTTTTTTGTGCTTGCGATTTTTTCCAAAAGAGGGGCTACTGTGTACATTTGGCGGCGCTGGAGCATTTTTTAAAAAATGATGAGCGTGGTCAGGAAATCTTGCAGAGTCTGGAAGAAGGACATGAAGAAAAAGAGGCCGTTGAAACCAAGGTGACCTTGGGCGGCAAATTTTTGGAACGAATGATGCCTCAAAAATCAGACCGAGCTTATGAATTATCAGCTGTTGGTCAGGTGGAAGCAGGAACCAATCATATCGTGTGGACATTGAGAATCGGGCAAATCAATAGCCAAAAATACTATGTCATTCGGGATATTCCACTCTTTTTAAGGATTGTTGAGCAAGGAAAGTCTTATATGATTGGCAAGATTTATGAGGAGTCTCTTTCTTGGGAATTCTTTGATGAGGCCAGCCAAGAACTTCTGACTTTCTTGCGGGGACTGATGGAGGAAGGACAGGCTCCAGACCTCTTTTTCCAAAACCAAGGTCGGCACCTCTTTTTCCCTCTGACTTTTTTTGAGCAGGGTGTGAATTTATTGATGACCCTGCCTCATTTTCAATTTGACCATCAAGTGGATAGCTATCAGACCCTACTTTTTCAGGATATGCATGCTGATGCCAATCTCTTTGCCTTTACGGTAACGGAATACTCGGACTATTTTGAAATGGAAATCAGTGAGAGTACGAGGGTAAATGTCTTTTATCAGGGAGCTGTGTTGTTTCATAAAGGACAGGTTTATTTTCTAAGAGACCAGCAGATGCGTCTTCTCAAGGAAATCAAAGCGCTGCCTTTGGATCAACATGGGAAGAAATTCCTGCAATTTGATAGCAGTGACCGAGATAAGTTGGCTTCTTGTCTCACTCTTTTTAGCCAGATGGGGACTGTTTCAGCTCCAGAACGTCTACAAATCAAAACTTTTGCACCATCGTTTTACTTTGACAGGGAAGAGGACAATCGGATTCGTCTGGAAATCCAGTTTGACTATGGGGATAGACAGGTATCTAGCCGACATGAGCTAGAAGAATTGCCCTTTTCGAGTGATGCTGACTTAGAAGAAAGAATTTTCCAAGTCTGTTTGGCAGCTGGTTTTGAAGCAGATTTTCAATCTTGGCGTCAGGCCTTAAAAGCAGAGTCTGTCTATCATTTCTTTCATGATATCATTCCGGTTTTTGAAAAACTCGGGAATGTTGATCTATCAGACAAGTTAGAAGAGCTCTATAACCTAGCGAGCCCTCAAGTGCAGATTGCTTCCAAGGGAGGACTTTTGGAAATCCAGTTTGATTTTCAAGATATTGCCCAAGAGGAAATCGACCAAGCTATGCAGGCTTTGGTTGACAATCAAGATTTTTACATTGATTCGTCCAATCAAGTCTACTTTTTCGATGAAGAAACCAAGAAAATTCGCCAAAACTTACAGGAACTGGGGCAATTTGAATTAAAAGATGGCTCCTTGCAGGCTCGGAAATCCTTGGCCTACAGTTTAGCTCATCTTTTTGAAGGGCGAGACCGTGTTTCTTTCTCACAAGAATTCCAGAATCTGGCCCACGACTTGACGCATCCAGAGGACTTTCCTCGACAAGCAACCCAGGTTCAGGCTGACTTGCGAGATTATCAGGAAAAGGGAATCAGCTGGCTGCAAATGCTCCATCATTATGGTTTTGGTGGGATTTTGGCTGATGATATGGGACTTGGTAAAACCCTTCAGACCATTGCTTTTTTGACCAGTCAAGTGACAAAAGAAAGTCGGGTCTTGATTTTAGCTCCGTCAGGTTTGATCTACAACTGGGCAGATGAATTTCAGAAATTTGCCCCACAGTTGGATGTGGCTGTTGTTCATGGTTTGAAAGCTAGTCGTGAAGAGATTCTTGCTGAGAGCCATCAAATCTATGTGACCAGCTATGCTACCTTCCGTCAGGACAGTGATCTTTATCAAGGGATGGCCTTTGACTTCCTTTTCTTAGATGAGGCTCAGGTCATGAAAAATGCCCAGACCAAGATTGCCCAGACCTTGAGACAATTTGTGGTGCCGTCGGTTTTTGCCTTGTCAGGGACTCCTATTGAAAATCACCTAGGTGAGTTGTGGTCCATTTTCCAAATCGTCATGCCAGGACTCTTGCCAAGTAAGAAAGAATTTATGAAATTGCCAGCTGAGCGCGTGGCTCAGTTTATCAAGCCCTTCGTTATGCGGCGCAAGAAAGAAGAAGTTCTGACTGAATTGCCAGACTTGATTGAAGTGGTTTATAAGAATGAACTGGAAGACCAGCAAAAGGCTATTTACCTAGCCCAGTTGCAACAGATGAGAGATCGTCTGGCGCAAGTGTCAGACCAGGAATTTCAGCGAAGTCGGGTGGAAATCTTGTCTGGTCTGATGCGCTTGCGTCAAATCTGTGACACCCCTGCTCTCTTTATGGAAGATTATCAGGGAGCTAGTGGCAAACTGGATAGCCTTCGAGACTTGCTGCTACAGGTGGCGGACGGCGGACACCGTGTCTTGATTTTCTCGCAGTTCAAGGGAATGTTAGAGAAAATTGAACAAGAACTGCCAGACTTGGGCTTGACATCTTTTAAAATTACAGGTTCAACCCCAGCCAAGGAAAGACAGGACATGACCAAGGCCTTTAACCAAGGAGAAAGGGATGCCTTTCTGATTTCCCTCAAGGCTGGTGGTGTCGGTCTGAATCTGACAGGTGCTGATACAGTTATTTTGGTTGACCTTTGGTGGAATCCTGCGGTGGAAGCGCAAGCTATTGGCCGTGCCCATCGGATGGGTCAGGAAGAAACGGTTGAGGTCTATCGCTTGGTGACCAAGGGAACCATTGAAGAAAAAATTCAGGAACTCCAAGAACAAAAGAAACATCTGGTGTCACAAGTATTGGACGGCACAGAGTCACGTGGCAGTCTGACCCTAGCAGAAATTAGAGAAATTTTGGGAATTTCTGAAGCCAGCACTTGAAAAATCAAGACAATACGCTATAATGAAGTGTTGAAAGGAAATAGAAAATGAGAGAAGAACGATTTCCATTGGTGTCAGATGATGAGGTCATGCTGACTGAAATGCCAGTCATGAACTTGTACGATGAGTCTGATCTGATCAGTAATATCAAGGGTGAGTATCGAGATAAAAATTATTTAGAATGGGCTCCTATTACTGAAGAAAAACCAGTCAAACCGATTGAAAAGCAAGTAGAGAAACCTAAAAAGGCTCCTTTAGGAGTTAAAAAAGAAGGAAAGAGCTATGCGGAGGTGGCGCGTGAAGAAGCGCGTGCAGACTTGAAAAAGAAACGCTCTGCTAACTATTTAACTCAGGATTTCAGCCGTGCGAGACGCCATTCTCAATCTGGCCTCGTTAGAAAGGGTAATCAACCGACAGCGCCTTTCCAAAAGGAAAATCCTGGTGAATTGGTCAAATATAGCCAAAAATTGACCCAGTCTCATTATATCTTGGCGGAAGAAGTCAATTCTATCCCTACCAAGAATGAAGAAGTGTCAGCACCTGCTCCAAAGAAAAACAACTATGATTTTCTGAAAAAGAGCCAAATCTACAATAAAAAAAGTAAACAAACAGAACAAGAACGTC
>CAUQGR010000057.1:0-10527 GCA_963517545.1 uncultured Streptococcus sp.
ACTGGAGAGAAAATCCAGATGGCATCCGCAGCGAGAACCGCTTCACGAGCAGCAGCTACAGCTGGATGTGTTGGAACTTCCAAATCTTGGCTAAAGAGAGGAAGGGATGAATAATCAAGGTAACTAACTTCCGCTTCACCAGCAAGTGCTTTCTCAGCTTCAAGGGCCATTTGGTGGTTGAAAGAACCTTGGCGTAGGGATCCGACGATAAATAATACTTTTTTAGACATGATGTGTCTCCTTTTAGAAAAAATTTAGAGAAAATCTCTCGTTGTTATAAACTATATTACAACAAAACAAAAGGACTTGCAAGAAATTTGCTCAAAGATAATTAAAACTATAAAATTGTAGAATATCTAATCACTTGCGACTGGAATGCATTTGATTTTCGCAGAGCATTCCTATATTCTCTTGTAATATGATGACATAAGTGCTAAAATAAACAAGAAAACTCGAAAAAGAAACCGTAGAACGGCTATTTTCCGGTATCATTTCATAAATCATTAAAGGAACAATAATGGCATTGAAGAATGCTTCTAAAAGGAGTGGAGATCATGTAAGGCACAGATTAACAAGTGACGGACAAAAGAAATAATAATACACTTGTTAAAGGAGAAAAGATGTTAATAAGAAATTATCGGAAAAATATTGGCCTGATGGCCGGAGTTGAGTTTTTTGCATTTTTAGGGATTACCAGTTTTTGGATTCTCTTTCTCAGTCAAAACGGAATGTCTCTTTGGCAGATTGGACTTCTGGAGAGTATTTTTCATACGACCAGTCTTCTCTGTGAAATTCCATCTGGTATGTTAGCTGACCGTTATTCCTATAAGACCAACCTTTATTTAAGTCGTATAGCAGGGATTGTGTCTTCTATTCTTATGTTGGCTGGGCAGGGAAATTTTTGGATTTATGCACTAGCAATGGCGGTGAGTGCCTTGTCTTATAATTTTGATTCAGGAACAAGCGCAGCAATGGTCTATGACTCAGCTGTAGAGGCTGGACTAAAAGAACGCTATCTATCCATTTCAAGTTTCATGTCAGGAGTAGCAGAAGGAACTCGGTCTTTGGGGACAGTATTGGCGGGATTTTTTGTCCATGGTCAATTGCACCTGACCTACTATATCATGATTGCCACTTCTATCATAGTTCTTGTCTTGATTTGGATGCTGAAAGAACCCAGTGTCAAGCTAGAAAAAACTGATAGTGTGACCATGAAACAGATTATTTGGACTGTTAAGGAAGAGTTGGAGCGAAATCCCATGCTCTTCAACTGGATGATTTTGTCTCAGATTGTCGGAACACTCATGTGCATGTTTTATTTTTACTATCAAAATCAGTTACCAGATTTAAGTGGTTGGCAAATTTCAGCAGTTATGCTACTTGGTAGTCTCTTGAATATCGTCGCAGTCTATCTAGCGAGTAAGATTGGAAAGAGATATGCTGCCTTGAAGCTTTTCCCTATCCTCGTCCTGCTGACTGGCGTCACCTATATGTTGTCCTACTTTGGAACACCTCTAATCTATATTTTGGTCTATTTGATTAGTAATGCTCTATATGCTCTTTTTCAGCCGATTTTTGACAACGATTTGCAAGAGCGGCTTCCAAGTGAAGTAAGGGCAACCATGCTGAGTGTCTACTCTATGATGTTTAGCCTGAGTATGATTGTCTTCTTCCCACTGACAGGCTGGTTGATTGATCATTTAGGCTTTGTAGTAACATTTCTTTATCTAGGATTCTTTTTAGTCATGATTAGCCTTCTACTGCCTGTATTTTTAGGAAAAATGGCTAAAAGAATAGATGATAAAATGATTCCATAGATTAAAAGAACGTCTAAAAACTTGAGTGCCAAAGCTCAGGTTTTTTAATAGGTTGATTTTGGAGCTGTCTTTACTTTTCTTACTCGGTTTTAAATAAGAAAAATCGGTTTGCTTTGAAGGGAGAAATAGAATTGGTTTCTTATACTCAATGAAAATCAAAGAGCAAACTAGGAAGCTAGTCGCAGACAGTACTTGGGTACGGCAAGGCGAAGCTGACGTGGTTTGAAGAGGTTTTCGAAGAGTATTCTTGCATTCACTTGTAATAAAGCTTAATAGATGGTAAAATAGACGAGTGAAAAAAAGACAAAACAAAGTAAAAAATAATCTACTGTGGCAGTATGGTCTAGGGATGACGATTTTGCTTGTGGTTATCAGTGCTTCCTTTCTGTATCTGGTTTCTCTTAGCATGAAACCCTATCAAACAGCTAAAAGTGAAGGAGAAAAATTAGCTCAGCAGTATGCAGGATTAGAGCAGGTTGATCAGGTTGATTTATACAATGGCTTGGAATCTTATTACAGTGTTCTTGGTCGTAATAAACAGCAAGAAGCGCTTGCTGTCCTGATTGGAAAAGATGACCATAAGATTTACGTTTATCAGCTAAATCAGGGTGTTTCACAAGAAAAAGCAGAAGTTGTTTCTAAGGAAAAAGGAGCTGGCGAGATTGACAAGATTACCTTTGGCCGTTATCAAGATAAGCCAATCTGGGAAGTCAAGTCAGGCTCTGATTTTTATCTAGTAGATTTTGAAACAGGAGCATTGGTCAATAAGGAGGGCCTATGAAACTATCCAACCGTGTTTTAGAAATGGAAGAAAGTGTTACTTTAGCTAGTGATGCGAGAGCAAAGAAGTTAAAGACTGAAGGAAAAGATGTACTTTTCTTAACTTTAGGTCAGCCCGATTTCCATACTCCCAAAAATATTCAAGATGCAGCTGTTGCAGCCATTCGAGATGGACGTGCTTCTTTCTATACGGTAGCTTCAGGTTTGCCTGAGTTAAAAGCAGCAGTCAATACCTATTTTGAGCGTTATTATGGTTATTCCGTAGCGGCCAACGAAGTCACATTTGCTACCGGTGCTAAGTTCTCACTCTATACTTTCTTTATGGCTGTGGTCAATCCAGGTGATGAAGTGATTATCCCAACCCCATATTGGGTCAGCTATGGAGATCAGGTCAAGATGGCAGAAGGTGTGCCAGTCTTTGTTCCTGCTAAGGAAGATAATCACTTTAAGGTGACCGTAGAGCAGTTGGAAGAAGCTCGCACAGACAAGACTAAGGTTTTGGTGTTGAATTCGCCATCCAATCCGACAGGAATGATTTACACCCGTGAGGAACTCTTGGCTATCGGAAATTGGGCTGTTGAACATGACATTCTCATCCTAGCAGATGATATTTATGGTCGTTTGGTCTATAACGGGAATGAGTTCGTACCAATCTCTAGTCTATCAGAAGCCATTCGCAAGCAAACCATTGTTATTAACGGTGTATCAAAAGCTTATGCCATGACAGGTTGGCGGGTAGGTTATGCAGTGGGTGATCCAGAAATCATTGCTGCTATGAGCAAATTGACAGGTCAAACAACTTCTAACCTAACTGCTGTTTCACAATATGCAACCATCGAAGCCCTAACTGGACCGCAAGATTCTGTGGAAGTTATGCGTCAAGCATTTGAAGAACGTCTCAATACCATCTATCCACTCTTGTGTGAAGTCCCTGGTTTTGAAGTTGTCAAACCACAAGGAGCTTTCTATCTCTTTCCAAATGTCAAAAAAGCTATGGAGATGAAAGGTTATACGGATGTTACTGACTTTACAACAGCTATTCTTGAAGAAGTTGGTTTGGCACTCATAACAGGAGCAGGATTTGGAGCACCAGAAAATGTTCGTCTCAGCTATGCGACAGACCTAGACACGCTTAAAGAAGCAGTTAGTCGCTTGAAAGCATTTATGGGTAGTGAGAATGATTGATCATTTTGAAATTAAGGTACAGGATTTACAAATTTCAGAAGGATTTTATAGGAGTTTTCTCGCTCCTTTAGGATATGAATTGGCTTTTAAGACCAGTTCTCTAATCAGTTTTCTTTCCCCGAACAGCCCTCATCCTGGTGGTGATTTTTGGTTGGCTCAGGGGGCACAAGATCCTATTCACTTTGCTTTCTTAGCAGAAAATAAGGAAGAGGTTCAAGCTTGTTATGAGGCTGGCTTAGAGGCAGGTGGGCGAGACAATGGGGCTCCTGGTTATCGCAGTGAGCATCCGATTTACTATGCTGCTTTTATGATTGACCCAGATGGGAATAATATAGAAGTAGTTTGCCATAAAGAATAAAAAAGAAAAGGAAAAATAATGACAAAACGTGTAACGATTATTGATGTAAAAGACTATGTTGGTCAGGAAGTGACGATTGGCGCTTGGGTTGCCAACAAATCAGGAAAAGGGAAAATTGCTTTCTTGCAATTGCGCGATGGAACAGCCTTCTTCCAAGGTGTGGCCTTTAAACCAAACTTTGTCGAAAAATTTGGTGAAGAAGTGGGACTGGAGAAGTTTGATGTCATCAAACGCTTGAGCCAAGAAACTTCTGTTTATGTGACAGGTATTGTCAAAGAAGATGAGCGTTCTAAGTTTGGTTATGAGTTGGACATTACAGACATCGAAGTGATCGGTGAATCTCAAGACTACCCAATCACACCAAAAGAACATGGAACAGACTTCTTGATGGACAACCGTCACTTGTGGCTCCGCTCTCGTAAGCAAGTAGCAGTTATGCAAATCCGTAACGCGATCATTTATGCAACTTATGAGTTCTTCGACAAGAACGGCTTCATGAAATTTGATAGCCCAATCCTTTCAGGGAATGCGGCAGAAGATTCAACAGAACTCTTTGAAACAGACTACTTCGGAACGCCAGCTTACTTGAGCCAATCAGGTCAGCTTTACCTAGAAGCAGGTGCTATGGCTCTTGGTCGTGTCTTTGACTTTGGTCCAGTATTCCGTGCTGAAAAATCAAAAACACGCCGTCACTTGACTGAGTTCTGGATGATGGACGCAGAGTACTCATACTTGACACACGATGAGTCACTTGACTTGCAAGAAGCTTATGTGAAAGCTCTTCTACAAGGTGTTCTTGACCGTGCGCCTCAAGCCTTGGAAACCTTGGAACGTGATACAGAGCTTTTGAAGCGCTACATTGCAGAGCCCTTCAAACGCATCACTTACGATCAAGCCATTGACCTCTTGCAAGAGCATGAAAATGATGAAGACGCTGACTACGAGCATCTTGAGCATGGTGATGACTTTGGTTCACCACACGAAACTTGGATTTCAAACCACTTTGGTGTACCAACATTTGTCATGAACTATCCAGCAGCTATCAAGGCCTTCTACATGAAACCAGTTCCTGGAAATCCAGAGCGCGTGCTTTGTGCAGACTTGCTTGCTCCAGAAGGCTATGGAGAAATCATCGGTGGGTCTATGCGTGAGGAAGACTACGATGCCCTTGTTGCTAAGATGGATGAACTTGGCATGGATCGTACAGAGTATGAATTCTACCTTGACCTTCGTAAATACGGTACAGTCCCACATGGAGGATTTGGTATCGGTATCGAACGTATGGTAACCTTTGCAGCAGGAACAAAACATATCCGTGAAGCTATTCCATTCCCACGTATGTTGCACCGTATCAAACCATAAGAACAGGAAAACGCCCATGTGGCGTTTTTTTCGAATTTCAGAGTTTTTACTTGCGTAAAAAATTTTTTTCTAGTATAATAGTTTATTGTGAGCGAACCTCACTTACCCCTTGCAAAGTCTTGGGGTCATTAGACCAAAAGGAGGAACATATCAATGGCTAAATACGAAATTCTTTATATCATTCGTCCAAACATTGAAGAAGAAGCTAAAAACGCTTTGGTAGCACGTTTTGACTCTATTTTGACTGACAACGGTGCAACTGTTGTTGAATCAAAATCTTGGGAAAAACGTCGTCTTGCATACGAAATCAAAGATTTCCGTGAAGGACTTTACCACATCGTTAACGTTGAAGCAAACGACGACGCAGCTCTTAAAGAGTTTGACCGTCTTTCAAAAATCAACGCTGACATTCTTCGTCACATGATCGTCAAAACTGACGCGTAAGAAGGTAAACTATGATTAACAATGTTGTACTTGTAGGGCGTATGACACGTGATGCTGAGTTGCGTTATACCCCATCAAATGTAGCAGTTGCGACTTTTACTCTTGCAGTAAACCGTACATTTAAGAGTCAAAATGGCGAACGTGAGGCTGATTTTATCAATGTCGTTATGTGGCGCCAACAGGCTGAAAACCTTGCTAATTGGGCTAAAAAAGGCTCACTTATCGGGGTGACAGGTCGTATCCAGACTCGTAGTTACGATAACCAGCAAGGACAACGTGTCTACGTGACAGAGGTCGTGGCTGAGAATTTCCAAATGTTGGAAAGCCGTAGTGTGCGTGAGGGTCACACAGGTGGAGCTTATTCTGCACCAACTGCAAACTATTCAGCGCCTACAAATTCAGTACCAGACTTTTCACGTGATGAAAATCCATTTGGAGCAACAAATCCATTGGATATTTCAGATGATGATTTACCATTCTAATGGACAACTAAAATTATAAAGGAGAAAAAACATGGCTCAACAACGTCGTGGCGGATTCAAACGCCGTAAAAAAGTTGATTACATCGCAGCAAACAAAATTGAATATGTTGATTACAAAGATACTGAGCTTCTTAGCCGTTTCGTTTCAGAACGTGGGAAAATCCTTCCTCGTCGTGTAACAGGAACTTCAGCTAAAAACCAACGTAAAGTAACAACAGCTATCAAACGCGCTCGCGTAATGGCTTTGATGCCTTTCGTAAACGAAGATTAAAAAAGAGGTCCGGGTGGACCTCTTTTTCAGACCCCGACGGGTCTTTTTTTCACGAGCCTTGAAATGAGAGAGCGAGTTGGGTCTGGGTGGACCTCTTTTTCATGAGCTTGAAAACAAGAAAGCGAATTAAGACCTGGGTGGGTCTTTTTTTCACGAGCCTTGAAATGGGAGAGCGAGTTGGGTTCGGGTGGACCTCTTTTTCATGAACTTGGAAATAAGAAAGCGAATTAAAACTCGGTTGGGTCTTTTTTCACGAGATAGTTTTTTTCTGACCTTGGCGTGCTATAATGGTAATAGAAAGAGTAAAGGTGGGTAAGTCAAAGATGAATTGTACGATTAGAAATATGATTAAGTCTGATATTGAATCCTTATCTCATGGATTTATGAATCAAGGTTGGCCTGCTAGAGAGGAAATTTTGGCTAGATATTTTCTGGAACAGGAAAGTGGGGAGAGAGAAGTCTTAGTTGCAGAGATTGATGGTGCTGTAGCGGACTACGTTACCATTTTGCCCTCTGCTAAACATGGTCCTTTTGCAAAAGTCTATCCAGAATTATCAGATTTTAATGTGTTTGGGCCTTTTCGAAATCAAGGGATTGGGAATCAACTGCTAGAAGAAGCAGAAAAACGAGTCAAGTTTGTTTCTAGTAAGGTCACTCTTGGTGTAGGTTTGCACTTAGGCTATGGCCCTGCCCAGAGATTGTATATCAGACGGGGCTACATTCCAGATGGGACAGGTGTCTGGTATCAAAATCAACCCTTGGAAATGAATGCAACTTGCCAAAATAATGATGATTTGGTTCTGTATCTTGTAAAGGAATTCGGATAAGAGATAAGGATTTTATTGGGGATGTGGGATTTGCCTACTTTATGGTATAATGGAAAGAGTTAGATTGAAAGAGGTAGTGAGATGGATGCCAAATTAAGATACAAGGCAAAGAAAATCAAGATTGTCTTTTTTGATATTGATGATACCTTGCGGAATTCCAAGACAGGTTTTATTCCAGCTTCAATCCCAACTGTTTTTAAGCAATTACGTGAGAAAGGAATTTTGACAGGTATTGCTTCTGGACGTGGGATTTTTGGTGTCGTACCAGAGATTCGTGAACTCAATCCTGATTTTTTTGTGACCTTAAATGGGGCTTATATTGAAGATAAAAAAGGTCAGGTCATTTATCAACATCAGATTGAGAAGTCAGATGTTGAGGAGTATATTTCTTGGGCTAAGCAAGAGGGAATTGAGTATGGCTTGGTTGGGAGTCATGATGCCAAGTTGTCGACTCGCACCGATATGATGAGTGAAGCTATCAATCCAATTTACCCCGATTTGGATGTGGATCCAGATTTCCATGAAAAAGAAGACATCTATCAGATGTGGACTTTTGAAGATAAGGGGGATGACTTGAGATTGCCTGATAGTCTCTCAGACAAACTTCGCATGGTTCGTTGGCATGAGCATTCGTCTGACATTGTGCCGATTTCAGGCTCTAAGGCGACGGGTGTGGAAAAGGTTGTGGAACACCTAGGCTTGAAACCAGAGAATGTCATGGTTTTTGGAGATGGACTCAACGACTTTGAACTCTTTGATTATGCTGGAATCAGCGTTGCAATGGGAATTTCTCATGATAAAATCAAAGAAAAAGCGGATTATATAACAAAAACACTAGAAGAAGATGGCATTTTTGATGCCTTAGAAGGATTTGGTATGGTAGAAAAAGAATTACATTTCCCACAAGTAGACATTGAAACAGTAGAAGGTCCTATCGCGACCATTAAGACCAATCACGGAGACTTGCGTATCAAGCTCTTCCCTGAACATGCTCCTAAAACAGTGGCTAACTTTGTAGCTCTTTCAAAAGATGGCTACTATGATGGTGTCATTTTCCATCGTATTATCAAGGACTTTATGATCCAAGGTGGAGACCCAACTGGAACTGGTATGGGAGGCGAGTCAATCTACGGCGAATCTTTTGAGGATGAATTCTCAGAAGAACTTTACAATATTCGTGGTGCCCTTTCAATGGCCAATGCTGGTCCAAATACCAACGGAAGTCAGTTCTTTATCGTGCAAAATCAACATCTGCCATATTCTAAAAAAGAAATTGCTCGTGGTGGTTGGCCAGAACAGATTGCGGAAATCTATGCCAACCAAGGTGGGACACCTCACCTAGACCGTCGTCACACGGTTTTTGGTCAGCTAGCTGATGAAGCATCTTACGCTGTCTTGGATGAAATTGCTGCTGTTGAAACAGGAGCTATGGACAAGCCAGTTGAAGATGTTGTGATTGAAACTATTGAAATTGAGGACTAAGATGAAAATCGGTGATAAGCTAAAGGGGCGTATTACAGGGATTCAGCCCTACGGTGCCTTTGTTGAGCTAGAGACGGGTGATACGGGGCTGATTCACATTTCAGAGATTCGGACAGGCTTTATTGAAAATATCCAAGAAGCCTTGAAAGTCGATGAAGAGGTTCAAGTTCAAGTAGTGGATTTAGATGAATTTACAGGGAAAGCCAGTCTTTCTATCCGCACTTTGGAGGAAGAAAAGCACCAGTTTCCGAGACGGAGACGCTTTTCAAGCGACCGTTTTAACTACGGCTTTGCGCCTCTCAAACGAATGATGCCAATTTGGACCAAGGAAGCCCTTCAACATTTGAAGAATCAGAAGCACTAGTTAGAAATCTCTATCTTTTGTAATGTTAATATAAATTTGCTATAATAGGACCATGGAAGAAGAACAATTATTAAAATCAGGAGAGCGCATTAACCAGCTCTTTTCGACAGATATCAAAATCATTCAAAATAGAGAGGTTTTTAGCTATTCGGTGGATAGTGTTCTCTTGTCACGCTTTCCACGTTTTCCTAAGAAGGGGTTGATTGTGGATTTCTGTGCTGGGAATGGAGCGGTGGGGCTTTTTGCTAGTACTCGTACTCAAGCACAGATATTGGCTGTTGAGATTCAGGGGCGTTTGGCGGATATGGCTGAACGCTCTGTCCGTTTGAATGGTTTGGAAGAGCAAATGCAGGTCATCTGTGATGATTTGAAAAATATGCCTGTTCACATTCAGGGAAGTAAGGTGGACATGATTTTGTGTAATCCGCCTTATTTTAAGGTGGATCCTCATTCCAACCTAAACGAAAGTGAACATTATCTCTTGGCGCGACATGAAATTACGACTAATCTGGAAGAAATCTGCCGTAGTGCCCAAAGTATTCTCAAGTCTAATGGGCGTTTGGCCATGGTTCATCGTCCTGATCGCCTTTTGGATATCTTGGATATGTTGCAACGGTATAATTTGGCCCCTAAGCGCCTGCAGTTTGTTTATCCAAAGCGGGAAAAGGAAGCCAATATGCTCTTGATTGAGGCTATCAAGGATGGCTCGACAAGTGGCTTTAAGGTCTTGCCACCTCTCATTGTCCACAATGATGATGGCTCTTATACGCCGGAACTCGAAGAGATTTATTATGGATCATAAGGCTTATATGTACGTGCTGGAGTGTCGTGATGGATCTTACTATACAGGCTATACGACTGATGTGAGAAGACGCCTCGCTGTCCACAATAGTGGGAAGGGAGCCAAATACACACGAGCACGTTTGCCGGTCAAACTCATCTATGCTCAAGGTTTTGCCAGTAAGGAAGAAGCCATGTCGGCAGAAGCCCTGCTCAAGCGTAAGAAGAGGCCACAGAAGGAGCAATTTTTATCTGAAAATCAAGATAGAAATTTACTCATACTCAATGAAAATCAAAGAGAAAACTAGGAAGCTAGCCGTAGGTTGCTCAAAGCACTGCTTTGAGGTTGTAGATAAGACTGACGAAGTCAGCTCA
>CAUQGR010000058.1:0-10117 GCA_963517545.1 uncultured Streptococcus sp.
TATAGCAAAAAGAGATTGGGTAAAAACTCATTGTCTCTTCTCACTCAAGGACTAACTTCACTTCAGCAAACTTGATCCTTACTATCGTTCCTGTACCGACCTCAGACTCAATACGAATCTGGTGACCCAGTTCTTCAGAAATTTTCTTAGATAGGTAAAGGCCAAGTCCAGAGGACTGCTGGGTTAGACGACCATTGTAGCCTGAAAAGCCACGTTCAAAGACTCGGAGAACATCACTGTTTTTTATCCCGATTCCCGTATCCTTGATACAGAGCTCTTGCCCGTCCATATAAATCTCCAGACCACCTTCCTTGGTGTACTTGAGACTGTTGGAGATGATTTGCTCAATGACTACTAGCAGCCATTTTTTATCCGTCACAATTTCTTTATCAAGGTCATGCAGATTGACACTTAAGCCTTTTTGAATAAAGAAAAGGGCATATTTACGCAGTATTTCCTTGACCAAGTCCTCAATTTGAACCTGCTTTAAGACCAAATCATCATGGAAACTTTCTAAACGCAGGTACTGTAAGACTAGATTGGTATAGGAATCGATTTTGAAAATTTCCTGTTCTAATTGCTGCTTCAGTTGGCGGTCGACCACTTCTGCAACTAAGAGTTGACTAGCCGCAATGGGGGTCTTTATCTGATGGACCCACAAGGTATAGTAATCCAACAAATCCGTCAGTTTTCTTTCTGCGTCAGACCTCTGCTGATAGAGTTCCATCTCACGCGCTTCTAATTTTTCAGCCAAGGCTCTTTCCAAAGGAGACTGTGCTTCCCTCTCACCATAGAGAAGTTCCTGACGATAGACCTGCATTTCTACCAATATGTCCCAAGCGAAAAATAAGATGGTTACAAAGCAACACAGGAGGAAAAAGTAGAGAAAGTAAATTCCCAAACTGGCAAATAAAAACTGAAAGAGCAAAATCAGAAATGTTAAAGAAAGCAGATAGACAAACAGACGACTACGGGAGCGCAGATAGGCTAGAAAAAATTGTTTCCAATCAAGCATGCTTTAATCCGTACCCTATCCCTTTCTTGGTCTCGATAAATCCTACCAAGCCCTGCTCTTCCAACTTTTTACGCAATCGAGCCACATTAACAGATAGGGTATTATCATCAATGAAAAAGTCACTGTTCCAAAGTTCCCGCATGAGATCGTCACGCGCTACGATATTGCCCGCATGCTCAAACAAAACTCGTAAAATCTGGAATTCGTTCTTGGTCAAATTCAAGACTTGCCCTTGATAATGTAAATCCATTGATTTGGTATTGAGGATAACACCAGCATATTCCAGTAAACTCTCGTCACGCCCAAACTCATAGGAACGACGCAACAAGCCCTGAACTTTGGCTAAAAGAACCTGCTGGTCAAAAGGCTTGGTCACAAAGTCATCCGCGCCCATATTGATTGCCATGACAATATCCATAGCCTGGTCTCTCGAAGACAGAAACATGATGGGCACCTTGGAAATCTTGCGAATTTCCTGACACCAGTGATAGCCATTAAACAAAGGCAGCCCAATATCCATGAGGACCAGATGAGGCTCCGACTGGACAAAAAGACTCAAAACTTCCATAAAGTCTTCTACCAGCACCACTTCAAATCCCCATTCAGAGAGCATTTTCCCGACCTGTTGACGAATAACCTGATCATCTTCTACTAATAAAATCTTGTGCATGCGCTCCTCCTTTTCTATTATTATAACAGATTTTTCCATGCTCGAAGGTCTGAAACTGAATTTGAAATAGCTTGTTTTCAGCCAACAAAGTGAGGCAACCCTACTAGCTAATTTGAGAGAAATTTGATAAGATAAATAAAAAGAAAGGAGTTCTTATGGCCAATATTTTTGATTATCTGAAAAATGTCGCACACGCTTCCTTTTACGACCTTCCATTGAATGAATTAGATGTTTTAGCCTTAACAGAAACCACCTATCTCTCCTTTGATAATCTGGTCTCCACAACTCCTCAGCGTCTTTTAGACCTAGCACCTCAGGTTCCAAGAGAACCTAACATGTTGACCAGTAAAAATCGCCTCCAGCTATTAGATGAACTAGCTCAACACAAGCGCTTCAAAAATTGCAAACTCTCCCATTTTATCAACGACATCGACCCTGAACTGCAAAAGCAGTTTGCGGCTATGACCTACCGCCTCACTCTCGATACCTATCTGATTGTCTTTCGTGGGACTGATGACAGCATCATTGGCTGGAAGGAAGATTTCCACCTAACCTATATGAAGGAAATTCCTGCTCAAAAGCACGCCCTCCACTATTTAAAGAACTTTTTTGCCCACCATACTAAGCAAAAGGTCATTCTGGCCGGGCATTCCAAGGGAGGAAATCTAGCCATCTATGCTGCTAGCCAAATTGAGAAAAGCTTGCAAAATCAAATCACAGCAGTTTATACCTTTGATGCGCCTGGTCTCCACAAAGAATTGACACAAACCGAGGGCTATCAAAGGATAATGGATAGAACCAAGGTCTTTATTCCACAAGGTTCCATTATCGGTATGATGTTGGAAATCCCTGCCCACCAAATCATTGTTCAAAGTACTGCCTTGGGTGGTATCGCCCAGCATGATACCTTTAGTTGGCAGATTGAGGACAAACACTTTGTCCAACTGGAAAAGACCAACAGCGATAGCCAACAAGTCGACACAACCTTCAAAGAATGGGTAGCGACAGTCCCTGACGAGGAACTCCAGCTCTACTTCGACCTCTTCTTTGGCACTATTCTTGATGCTGGAATTAGCTCCATCAATGACCTGTCTTCCTTCAAAGCGATTGAACACATTCATCATCTCTTTGTCCAAGCTCAATCCCTCACTCCAGCAGAAAGGGAAACCATGGGACGCCTTACCCAGTTATTGATTGATACCCGTTACCAAGCATGGAAGAATAGATAAAAAAAAGCTTATGAAAAGGCAAAAACCTTCTCATAAGCTTTTCTTGATTTAAAGAAAAAATCAATCCTTCATCTGACTCTCTGCATCGGCCACGACTTGTTCTAAACTGGTCTGACTAAGTTCAGCCTCCATAGCCAGCTGAATTCTCTCCAATTTTTGATCCAAAACATCATGAATATGAGCTCCAACTGGGCAATTTGGATTTGGATTGTCATGGAAACTGAAGAGTTGACCTGTCTTACCAAGACACTCGACCGCTTGATAAACATCTAAAAGACTAAGGTCCTTGAGGTCCTTGACAATCTCTGTTCCCCCTGTTCCACGCGCTACTGAAATCAGCTCTGCCTTCTTCAACTGGGACAAGGTTTTTCTGATAATGACAGGATTGACCCCGACACTAGCAGCCAGAAAATCACTGGTCACCTTGCTTTCCTTCCCCTTGAGGGCAATAATAATCAGCATATGAGTCGCAATGGTAAATCTACTTGGAATTTGCATCCTCTTCTCCTTTTTACGAGACATCCCTGCCTCTACTCTTCTTTTTCTTTTATTATACCCTTTTTAGTTGTAATGTCAATCATTACCACTTTTTAACCAAGCATCTAATTCCCTATCATAACCCTCTTTCTGGGCCAATTCTCTCAGAAATTCCTGATGATGAGTGTGGTGGATACCTTTGACTAGACTTTCATAGTAAACCTCAAAATAGGGAAGTTTAAGATCTTTAGCCAGCTGCAATTCAGCTGCCACATCGTAGTCCACCCGACGGAAATCCATATCTACCAAGCCCTTGTCATCAAACTCCAAAATCATATACTGAGCCCGCAGGTCCTTCCGCAACTGGGCATCCAAAAAGAAAGGCTGCCCAATCGAACCAGGATTGACAATCAATTGCCCACCTGTCCCGTAACGAAGCAACTGCTGGTGAATATGACCATAAACAGCAATATCACAAGATGGATTGGTCACCAAGCGGTCAAAATCCTCTTGCGCCCCAGTATGAATCAACTCTCGCCCCCAGTTCTTATCCGGAAGATGGTGGCTAATTCCCACCGTCAAATCCCCAAACTGACGATGAATCTGAAGAGGTTGATTGTGGAGCAGTTCAATTTCTTCTAGGGAAATTTCCTCTAAAACATACTGGCACTGGCGTAATAGATAACGTTGACTGGGACGAGTATTATCCAATTCCTTGCGGACACCATGCCACAGACTGTCTTCCCAGTTTCCCAAAACTCTAGCCGTAATCGGTAGTTGATCCAACAAGTCCAAAATCCTTCTACGCCCTGTCCCTGGCATGAGAATATCTCCCAAAAGCCAGTATTCATCCACTCCTAGCTGCCGAGCATCTGCCAAAACAGCCTCCAAGGCGGTGGTATTTCCATGAATATCTGAAAGAAGAGCTATTTTTGTCATATTTATCTCCTCGTTTTTTCTCTTGCAATAAGTATAACATAAAAAGTCACAGCTAGAGAAATCTAGCTTTTTTTGATATACTAGATAAAGATATTAGACAAGAGGAAGCGAATGACCCCGAATAAAGAAGATTATCTAAAATGTATTTATGAAATTGGCATAGACCTGCATAAAATCACCAACAAGGAAATTGCGGCCCGCATGCAAGTCTCTCCCCCTGCCGTAACTGAAATGATTAAACGGATGAAGAGTGAAAATCTCATCCTTAAGGACAAGGAATGTGGCTATCTACTGACGGACCTAGGCCTCAAATTGGTCTCTGAGCTCTATCGTAAACACCGCTTGATTGAAGTTTTTCTAGTCCATCATTTAGACTATACGAGTGACCAAATTCATGAGGAAGCTGAAGTCTTGGAACACACTGTCTCTGACCTCTTCGTGGAAAGACTGGATAAACTGCTAGGTTTCCCTAAAATCTGCCCCCACGGAGGAACCATTCCTGCTAAGGGAGAACTTCTGGTTGAAATCAATAACCTACCACTAGCAGATATCAAGGAAGCTGGATCTTACCGTCTGACTCGGGTGCACGATAGCTTTGACATTCTTCATTATCTGGACAAGCACTCACTTCATATTGGAGATCCGCTCCAAGTCCAGCAGTTTGATGGCTTCAGCAATACCTTCACTATCCTTAGTAAAAACGAAGATTTACAAATGAATATGGACATTGCCAAACAACTCTATGTCGAGAAAATCAACTAATTTCTCAAGTCCCCTACCAACCCTGAAAATCAAATTTTCAGGGTTTTATTTCTAGCATTTGATTTTACTATCACTTAGTTGTAGAATGTTTGTAAAAAACAAGAAAGATACCTTAAACTATGAAAAAATCACTAAAAATTTTTGCGACATCTAAATGGTTTGACCTCTTCGGAGTTGCTTTGGTCGTTGGAATTGCGATCGCATCTGGCTATCTTAACTCCCGTCTCGACAAATTCGTAGACTGGGGACCATGGACAGCTCTTGTTCCCTTTGGATTGATTTCCGTAACCAACGTTGGGATTTCCATGTTGTCCACTCGTTTCACGGGAAAATTAAGCAAATGGGGAAATTACTTTGGCATTGTCAATACGATTTTGTCTGGTACCATTGATTATATCCTTGGAAATAAGGCGGCCATTATCACCTATCCTGTCACCTTCCTCATTTATACCTTTGCTATTAAGAAATGGGAAGCTTCGCAAGAAGGCAGACCCAACCAAATGAGCCAAAAACAGGTAAAATTGGCAGCCATGATCATTTCCATCATCGCCTTCCTCTTTGCCTTTGTGACAAACTATATCGGCTATGGAGGAAAGATGAATCTCCTTGCCTACGTAACAACTATTGCCTTTGCACTGTCCCTCATTGCAAATGCTTTGAATGCATTGAAACTGACAACTCAGTGGGAATTTTGGTTGATTTACAATTTCGTTCAGCTGACAAAGGCTGGTATTCAAGGAAACTTTGCCAATATCGGAAAATATATCTTTTATATCCTCAATGCAATCGGAGCTTTATTTGTCTGGAATGATGAAGAAGTAAAACAATAAGAGGAAACTCAAGTAAAGAAATCGAATAGAATCTCCTTACTAAAATTTTTTATCATTTTTCTTGTAAATCCCATTCTTTTGAAGTAGAATGAAGTTAGATAAAAGAGGGAGGTCATCTTATGAAAAATCTCTTTAGAATCCATTTTACAGCCATCGTAGTCAGCGATTTGCTACTGTTAGTAACTTTCAGACCCCTATACGAACTTTCTTTGGAGAGAGGCCTGATTTTTTGCTTCATTTTCATCCTTGCTCAAGGACTACTGCTATTTCGCTTGGTCAATCGACTCAAAAAACATTTCTCTGAGATTGATCCTCAAATCAATAAAAAGATTCGCTTCTACTATTTAGGGGTGCTCACCATTGATTTTATATTATTTATCCTCTTCGCCTTCATTAGTTCTCAGCGATTTTCCACTCTTATGCCAATCGTCACTGCTTGTCATTCTACTTTATATTATAGGATAACTGACTACCTAAGAGAGAACTATCCAGACTTTTATGATAAACACATCTCTTTGTGGGAGTGTCTCTAAGGAAAAGGAGGTTTTAGCATGAAAAAAATCATCTTCATCAAAACCACTCAACTCCTTGTCATTGATGGAATTATGCTGGCATTTTTGACATTTAAAGAGGGGCTCACTTGGGATTGGATTTTAATTTATAGTGGTTGGCTCATTTTCTTTCATCCTGTGCTATTGACCTATCTGTCCAACCAACTTTGTGACCACTTTAGTCAACTCTATTCCCAGATTAGACCGAGATTCTGGCATTTTGCCTTACAAATTCTCCTGTGGGATATCCTGATGATTCTCTCCTTGATATGTTTAAGTGGTATTCCACTTTTCCTTCAGGGCACTCTCCTCATCCTAGGACACCTCATCCCTTCCTATCGCATAAGCCAAAGCCTAAAAAGAGACTTCCCAAAAGCCTATCAAGAACAGATTTCATTTTGGAGTATTTTATGATAGATGAGAAAAACCAAGCTGGCTGGGCTTGGTCTTTCTCATCTATTTTTAGTATCAAGGATAATGGTAACTGGTCCATCATTGACCAGCTCAATCTGCATATCCGCTCCAAAGATGCCTGTCTGAACGGGCACTTCTTGCGCTAATTTTTGATTGAAAGCGTTATAGAAATCTGATGCCATATCAGGCTTGGCTGCGCCTGTGAAGGCTGGACGATTGCCTTTCTTGGTATCCGCAAAGAGGGTAAACTGAGAAATAGAGAGGATTTCTCCTTCAATATCTTTGACAGATAGATTCATCTTGCCTTCTGCGTCTGAAAAAATCCGCATATTGACAAGCTTTCTCACAGCATAGTCCAAATCTTCCTCTTGGTCCTCTGGTCCAACACCAACCAGCAATAAGAGCCCCTGATTGATTTTTCCATGAATCTGACCTTCGATACTGACTTGGGCTTTTGTAACCCGTTGGATAATAATTTTCATAATAGCCTTTCTAGTGAGAGCTCAGGCAATTAGCCGTTGGTCCGTTTGACAGAATAGACTTCTGGCACACTCTTAATCTTGTCCACGACTGAAGTCAGTGTCGAGAGGTTGGCAATACCGAAGGACACATGAATATTAGCAAATTTCATATCCTTGGTTGGTTGGGCGTTGACCGTTGAAATATTCTTGGTTGTGTTTGAAAGAACTTGCAGTACATCGTTCAATAGTCCTGTACGGTTGAGGCCATAAATATCGATATGGGCCATATACTCCTTATTTGAGTTTGAATACTGGTCTTCCCACTCCACATCAAGGAGACGTTGCTCGTAGTTTTCTTGGGCACGCAGGTTCATACAGTCCACACGGTGAATAGCCACACCACGACCCTTGGTAATGTAACCGACAATATCGTCACCAGGAACAGGATTACAACACTTGGCAATCCGCACTAGGAGACCTGAGGCACCTTCAATGACCACACCACCCTCATGCTTGACTTTGAGGGTTTCTTTATTTTCAACCTTGACCTCGCCACCCTTGACAAGTTCTTCTGCCTCCGCCTTGGCCTTGGCACGTTCTTCTTCACGGCGTTCCTTTTCAGTCAGACGGTTAAAGACGGTAATGGCACCGATTTCTCCAAAACCAATAGCCGCAAAGAGGGATTCTTCTGTTTTATAGCTAGTCTTTTGCAGAACTTGGTCCATGTGACGCTTGTCCATGAATTTATTGGCCACATAGCCATTTTCTTGGAACTGGGCCATCAACATTTCACGACCCTTGTTGACAGATAATTCCTTATCTTGATTTTTAAAGAACTGACGAATCTTGTTACGCGCCTTGCTGGTCTTGACCATGTTGAGCCAGTCACGGCTCGGCCCAAAGGAGTTAGGGTTGGTGACAATTTCAACCTGATCCCCTGTCTTGAGCTTGGTTGTCAGTGGAACCATACGACCATTGACCTTGGCACCAGTTGCTTTTTCCCCAACTTTTGTATGGATTTCATAGGCAAAGTCAATCGGTCCTGAATCTTTTGGAAGAGAGCGGACAGCTCCATCTGGGGTAAAGACGTAAATCTCCTCAGCCAGATAGTTTTCCTTAACTGAATCGACAAATTCCTTGGCATCATCAGCCTGGTCTTGGAGCTCCATCATCTCCTTGATCCAGTTCATCCCAATAGCTGATTCCTTGCTGTTAACCTGCCCCTTAACGCCTTTCTTATAAGCCCAGTGAGCCGCAACCCCGTACTCAGCCACCTCGTGCATGGCTTTAGTTCGAATCTGGAACTCAATAGGTCCTTTTGGCCCATAAACAGTCGTATGGATAGACTGGTAACCATTGGCCTTGCGGTTAGCAATATAGTCTTTGAAGCGGCCAGGCATCGGTTTCCAAAGTTCATGTACATAACCCAACATGGCATAAACATCACTTTGGGTATCCAAAATGCAACGAATGGCAATCAGGTCATAGATTTCCTCAAAACGTTTTCTCTTGTCCTGCATTTTGCGGAAAATCGAGTAAATATGCTTGGGACGACCGTAAATCTTCCCTTTCAAGTGACGATCTGTCGTATATTCCTCTAATTTTGTGACCACCTCATCCACCAAGGCTTCACGCTCTCTGCGTTTTTCCTTCATCATATGGGTAATCTTGTAAAACTCCGTTGGGTTGAGATAACGGAAAGATAGGTCTTCCAACTCCCATTTGACGCTAGAAATCCCCAGACGGTGGGCAAGTGGGGCATAGATTTCCATGGTTTCTTTGGAAATACGCTCCTGCTTGTCTTTTCGAAGATGTTTCAGGGTCCGCATATTGTGCAAGCGGTCAGACAGTTTGACCAAGATAACGCGGATATCCTCAGACATGGCCATGAGCATCTTGCGGTGGTTTTCAGCCAACTGCTCTTCGTGAGACTTGTACTTGACCTTACCGAGCTTGGTAACTCCATCGACAATCACGCGCACATCAGGACCAAACTCTCTTTCCAAATCGTCCAAGGTCGCATCAGTATCTTCCACCACATCATGCAAGAAACCACAAGCTACCGTTACGGCATCCAGCTTGAGTTTGGCTAAAATACCTGCCACTTGGATAGGGTGAATAATGTAAGGTTCGCCAGATTTGCGGTATTGACCACTATGACATTCCACCGCATAGACCAAGGCCTTATGGACAAAATGGACATCCTCTTCCGTTAAATATTCTTTGGTTAAAGCGACAACTTCTTCGCCTGTTAAATTCACTTCTTTCGGCATCTCTACTCTCCAATTCTTCCTACCATTTTATCACTTTTTTAAGAATATGAAAACTAGATTGGAACAGAATAAGAAAAAAATAATTCAGAATTGCTTGATAATTCTGAATTATTAGTCTATAATATATTACGAAGTTAGATTTTAAACTTAGGTGATAGAAGGAGAGATAGAAGAACGGAAACCATATTGTAACCGAAAGACTTTCTGACTTCCCCAATTCCATTGAATATACGAAAGATAAACGGTGGAACTCGTGTCACATACACTGGTACCTTGACTGGATTTTGGAATTAAAAATCCTCAAGATGCTTTCTTTTATCCTTTAGTTTATAAGGAGAACACCTATGAAAAAAACTGCTATTTCTATCTTTGCTCTCCTAGTGTTAGGAGTTTTCTGCCTGTTCCTATTCAGCCGGCAAAGCTATAAAAAAACAGTCGTTCAATACTATGCTAACGACCAGAACCTGCCCAATAGGATAACTTATAGTGAATATAG
>CAUQGR010000059.1:0-9794 GCA_963517545.1 uncultured Streptococcus sp.
TAAAAATGTGCTATAATGAAAGGAGAAGAAATATGACTGTACGTCATCCGGGCATCAGCCCGACCAATGATTTGGTAGCTAAGAAAATTTTTAGCAATCCGGAAATCACTTGTCAATTTATTCGCGATATGCTGGACTTGCCAGCCAAAAGTGTAACTATTTTGGAGGGGAGCAACATTCACGTTTTGCCTTCTCTGCCCTACTCAGCACAGGATTTCTATACTAGTATTGATGTCTTGGCTGAACTAGATAATGGAACTCAAGTAATTATTGAGATTCAAGTTCATCATCAGAATTTTTTCATCAATCGCCTGTGGGCTTATTTGTGCAGCCAGGTCAATCAAAACCTAGAGAAAATTCGCCAGCAAGAGGGCAATACTCATCAGAGTTACAAACATATCGCACCAGTATATGCAATCGCTATTGTCGATAGTAATTATTTCTCAGATGACTTGGCTTTTCATAGTTTTAGCATACGAGAGGATACGACAGGTGAGGTCTTAACTATCACCAATAATGGACAAGAAAACCATCTGGTCAAGATGGCGTTCTTGGAACTAAAAAAATACAGAGAAACCAGCAAAGACGAGGTTCGTAAACCGTGGTTGGAGTTTTTCGGGAACAAACCCTTTACCCAGCAACCAGAACGAGCTATCAGCCAAGCAGACCAACTGCTAGACTACAAGAGCTGGTCCGAGGAGGACAGGAAGATGTTTAGTGAACAACGCAGACGTGAAGAACAAGCCTTACTCGCTCATGACTATGCCTTGGAAACTGCTAGGGCGGAGGGTATCGAACAAGGTCTAGAGCGTGGCCTTGAACGTGGCCGTGCTGAGGGGATTGAACAAGGACTGGAACGAGGACGAGCAGAGGGTATTGAACAAGGTTTAGAACAGGGACTGGAGCGTGGAAAAGTTGAAGGAAGTTTGTCTATGCTACTAAATCTAGTCCGCCAAGGTCTTTTGCCTTCTGAGGTTGCCAGTCAACAACTAGGCATGACTATCGCTGAGTTTGAGGCATTGTTGTAAGGAGGTCGATTCCTATCTGAAGAACCATGTGAAAATTTCATAAACAAAAAAATGAAAATAAAAAGGATGGCTACATTGCTTGAAAAAGAAATAGCTATCCTTTTGTAGTAGATTAAAGCTAGAATAGTACGTTACGATTGCTAAAAATACTCCTAGAAATTAATTTGGCCTCCTAATCGTTTCGTTCGTATATTATTTCGATATATTATATTTAGGTTTAACTGGTAAAGTCTATAAATCCTGACGTTTCTCCTCTCTTGTTAAAATAAAGATATCATCCCCGAAAGTTACATGTAAAATAATTATTGTATAAAAGTCATAATTCTGATTTCTTTTAATCATATCAGAAGATTTAAAAAAATATGTTCTCAGGAGAACAAATAAAAGGATGGAGAGGGAAAAGTTAAGTTAAGTTAATTATCATAAAAAGCTTCTAACATAACCTAATTGCATCAACTATTTTTTATGCTATAATTAGTAATAGGAGGTACTAATATGGAATTATCATTTTTAGAGTGGGTTAGTCTTATTGCTAATATCGTAACAATTTTAGGTATCGGTGGTTTTTTAACAGCATATAGGAATTAAAAAAATAGTGAAAAACAAATTGCAAATGAAACATTAGCCAGTGCAATTAAATCAGCTAGTTTAAAATTAAATTTATATAACATTAATTCTAAAAAAATCTATCGTGCAGTAGATACTCTAGATATGCTTAAAAATGGACTGATAGAATGACACAAAAATATAATTGATTTTGGAATAGATACAGATTGGCAATCTGAAGAAGAAAACAATTTGCCCGATTTTGAAAAAGAATTATTTGGCTATTCATCATATATTGATAAAGATGATGAAGATTTTGATTTTACAAATTATAGTTTTGATGATTACAATGGCAATAATAATTTTAACCATAATGAAATGCAAGTTTATCTGATGAGCTTTAATAAACTTCCAGCGAATAAGAGAAAAGATATCTTATCTTACGCAGTAAAAAATAGTCATGTACAACCAATGTTAAACACAATCAATAGATCTTCAATAATTTCTGATGAAGATTTACATACTTTTATAGACTCCATATTGATAGCTATTACATCAGACGGTCTAGCTTATAACTCTTTTGCCCAAAAAGCTTTTATTGAATTTCGAGATTTTCAGCTAAGTTTAGAAGAGTTATCATTATATGAGAAACAATACATCGGTGCTATTGTTAATGATATTATAAAACTCGACAATCCATTTTTGTTCTTCCAAGAAAAATGGAATTCAGAAAATCCACTCCCAATAAAATTTTCTAAAAAAGAATATATAGCAAAACGATTATCAATTGTCAAAAATTTGCTATCGTTAATCACAAATATAGAGGGCAAACTACCTCAATAATATTAAACAGTTTATCTTATATTGTTACTCCATAGTATCTGTAGTATGTAACACCTACTTTAAGGTGAGTTGCTAAACTCCCTTATCATAGTCTTACTTTACTATATTCTATCATTTACGCTTTCAAGCTACCATTCTCTCAAACGATTCGTTTTATAGACATAAATGACATAAGATTAGTTCAATCTATCGTTTTCTTTTTCTATCAACAGAGCTCAAACAATTTCTCTCCATATCGTTTTAATCCACTACTTTGCGATATTCTGGCTTGAGATTCACTATGAAATTCGCCAATAGATGGTGCCTACAGAAGATCTAATACATGCCTATCATACCATAAAAAATAAGAGGAAATTCCTCTTATTTTTTATTATATCCACTACACCCACTCACCGTTGGCGTTTACTGTGTAACCATTGATTGTAGTGCTAACAGCAAGGACACCTGAATTATAAGCATAGTACCATTTACCTCCAACTTGGAACCAGCCTGTCTTCATAGCGCCTGAGCCATCAAGATAATACCATGTACCACTTTGGTTCAACCAGCCAGTTTTCATAGCACCTGAATCATTAAGATAATACCACTTACCATCTACAAGTTTCCAACCTGTCTGCATAGCACCTGAACCATCAAGATAATACCATGTACCATTTTCTTTTATCCATCTAGTACTCATTTTACCTAAACTGTCAAGATGGTACCAACTACCATTTATAAGTTTCCAGCCAGTTTGCATAGCACCTAAATCATTGAGATAGTACCAATTGCCATCAACTTGTTTCCAACCAGTTCTCATCACACCAGTTTCATCCAAGTAATACCATGAACCATCTTTAAGCCAGCCTGTCTTCATTCCATCTTCTTTAGAGAAATAATACCAGTCACCGTCAATTTTTTGCCATCCAGTAACTTTTTTACCGTCCTTGATATAGTAGACTTTACCACCCTCTTCTTTAAATTGACCACTATTGGCAGTTGTTCCTTGATTTTGGTTATTGCTTGCACCATTATTGGCATTAGCATTATTTGGGTTGCTATTTCCACTATTATTCACATTACTATTGTTAGTCGTTCCAGTATTATCTGTAGATTTTTCTGGTGTATACACATGGAAAAGAACACCATCTACCAATTTACCAGTAGAGTATTTATATTTTGGAATATCTGGATGACTTGTATCTGATGCTGCAGTTCCTGTACGGGGAGCCTTAATATCAATAGGGATATCACTACCCTTTTTGTATTCTACAAAGCGAACTGTCTTTATTGTTATAGAATTTGAGCTAGATGTTGAACCGTGATTATTATCAGTACTAGCACCATTGTTTTGGTCATTATCTCTATGATATGGATTTGTTGGAATACTATTCGTGCTACTTGTGGTACTAGTAGGAGCATACATATGGTAAAGAATACCCTCTTCCTCTCTACTACTAGTATATTTATAATTAGCAATATCTGGATGACTTGTATTAGATGCAGCTGATCCTGCAAGAGCTTCTTTAATATCGACTAGTCTACCATTTTGAAATGTTACAAAATGAATTTCCTTAAATGATGAAGCCGATTGAGCACCTGTGGACGATGCACCAGTTCCTGTACTTGCAGCGCTTACTGGTTGAATTGCAGCCATAGCTAGCGCTGAAGTTGCTAGCAAGATACCTGTAAGTGTTTTCTTCATAAGAAAACCTCCTTTGTTAACCTATTAAATTTATTTCATTATATCCCTTTTCTATAATTAATGCAATAAAAAACATAAAAAGTGTAGAAATATTTAAAATTAAAAAAGCTCTTCACTATCTCTAGTAGAAAATATCCTCTTTATGTAGCATATCTTTAATACAATTTCTTATGCCCCAATAACTAGACTTGTCAAAAAAAGAAAAAACTAGGAGATTGTTCTCCTAGTCTTATTTATATATCGGTATTATACCAACTCACCACTTGCGTTAACTGTGTAACCGTCAGGAGTAGTTGTATTTACAAGCAAAGCACCTGAAGCATTTAGGTAGTACCAGTGACCACTTACATATTTCCAGCCTGTTTGCATTGCACCTGAACCATCTAGGTAGTACCAGTGACCACCTACATATTTCCAACCTTTTTGCATTGCGCCTGAACCATCTAGGTAGTACCAAGTTCCGTTGTCTTTAACCCAACCTGTTTGCATGATACCATCTTTATCTAGGTAGTACCAAGTGTCGTTATCTTTAAGCCATCCAGTTGCGTTAACTTTTTGTTTTTGCTCATTTTCTTTAACAAAAGTCCATTGACCTTTAGTATTTTTCATCCAACCTAGAGTAACTACACCATGCTCTTTATCGTAACGAGCATTTCTTGCCTCAGGAGTCTCATTCAAGATGTAGTACTTACCTTCTTTTTTAACAGCTGTATTCCAAACTGTTTGGAAATGTTTAATCGCTTCATTTCTAACCTTAGCATATGCTTCATCATAAGCTGTCTTAGCTTTAACAACTGCTAATTTGTATGGAGCTAAACGTACATCACGGTCATGAGCAAAATTTTCTGGAGCATTTTCTGCTTTACCATACTCTGCTAAAGTTTTGTTAAATTCTGCTTCAGCGTTTGCTAATTCTGCTTGAACTTTTTCAAGTTCTGCTTTCTTCACTTTGAGGTCTTCATTGTGAGCTGCGATATATTCATTAACTCTATCAGCAGTAATAAATTCTGTTTGGCTGTTATAAACATCATACTTTCCACCACCTACTAATGGTTGATCGTATGCACCTGGAAGGTTAGCCCCACCATTAACGTCTGCTGAAACAGCTTGAACAGCACCAAATGCTGCAAGAGCGACTGCGCTTGTCAATAAAACTTTTTTCATCGTTTTATCTCCTTTGTTTTTCATTATATTATTTTTCGTAAGACTATCTTACTACCATACAGTATATAAATATTTGCAGGATTTGTCAAGAGTTTTCTTATGTTTTTTAAACTTTTTTCCTATTTCTTCGAAAAAAGGAGAAGGAAACTAACTCGCGAAAAAATTCCCCCTGAAATACTCTAGCCTCCAAGTTGACATTTCGCAACTACTCATCCCTCAGATGATAGCTTTTATATCCAAACTATATAGATAGTTAGACAGAACTTACTTCCTTGGTATTATCTTACAAACCCTTGTAAAAGTCAAGTAAAAACGGCAAGTATTTGGATAACACTTGCCATTTCATAAACTTTCTACTATATAAAATAAAGATTGAACTCATAGTAAAGCCTCAAACTCTGCGACAGTCATGCCTAATTGCTGGCTGGCAACCTCCGAAGTCAGAAGACCTTGACGGACTAGATTTACTAACATCGCGAAACCACCTTCAACTTT
The DNA here is from genome assembly GCA_963517545.1 of uncultured Streptococcus sp. Lineage (GTDB taxonomy): Bacteria > Bacillota > Bacilli > Lactobacillales > Streptococcaceae > Streptococcus. Next base: position 5,761 of record CAUQGR010000059.1, read on the forward strand.
CCCACGTTCAAGACCTTTTTCAAGACCCTCAGCTCGACCACGCTCTAAGCCTTTCTCCTCAGCTTGTTCCAAGGCATAGTCCTGTGCTAACAAGGCTTGTTCTTCACGCCTGCGTTGTTCACTAAACATTTTCCTGTCCTCCTCGGACCAACTCTTGTAGTCTAGCAGTTGGTCTGCCTGGCTGATAGCTTGCTCGGGTTGTTTAGTAAAGGGCTTGTTCCCAAAAAACTCCGACCACGGTTTGCGAATACTATCTTTGCTGGTTTCTCTGTATTTTATTTGAAAAAACAGTAAAAAAGCGCAAAAAATCACTTCCTGTGCTATACTGTGATTGAAATTTTTTTAGTTTGGACGTTAGAACTGTTTCCTCAGTCCTAGTGCCTTTTCTTTTTGATAAGTCTGCTTGGTGGAGAGTAGTTTATAAATGATTCTGAGAATCTTATGAGCACAAGCAATAATCGCCTTCATCTTGCTTCCTCTTTGGGAAATTCGATTGTAAAAAGAAGAAAAAGCTGGATCCTTAGAATGTGCTACAATTAATCCCGACATGGTCAGAGCCTGTTTGATATAGCGATTTCCTTGCGTAATGTGTGAGGATTTTTTAATGCCAGCACTCTCATAAGACCCTGGGCATAGTCCAGCCCAGGATGCTAAGTGTGCATCGGATGGAAAGGCTGTAACAGTTGGTCCAATCTCAGCTAGAATAGTGGCAGCACAGTTTTCGTTCACACCAGGAATGGTTTGAAGTATCCTATTTTCCTCAGGAGAACTCCTTTTCGATGTAGTGTTGAATTTCATCGGTCAATTTTTCAATGAGTTCCTGATACATCTGACATTCTTCTAAGCTCTGGTCTAAGAGGAAGCGGTCTTCTAGTGACAACTTTCCTTCCATTGCTTCCACGAGTTCTTCTGGACTTGCTTTCACTCGCTTTTGGATACAAGGGATAACAGATTCTACATTAATGGTTTCTCCGTTAATAAATAATTTTAAAAGTGCTTGCCCCGTTTTAGAAAAAATATCAGAAAGATAACTGGTTAGTTTGATATTAGCCCGTTGTAAGAGATTGTGAATTTCATTTTTGACTTGAGTTTAACGCTGCTTGTAAGAACGCATGCGACGTGTCAGTAAACGAAGCTGCACCACTTCAGGGGAAGGGATATAGGAAGGTTCAATTAGTCCGCAACGGCCGAGTTGAGCAATCCATTCGGCATCTTTCATGTCTGTTTTTCGACCAGGCACATTCTTGATATGTTGAGGATTGGCAAGTACCAAGACGAGATTAGAATCTGAAAAGATATTAAAGAGAGGGAGCCAATATTGCCCAGTACTTTCAAAAAAGACATGTGTGACATGGTTTTCCACCAACCAATCTAAGGCATTGTGAAGAGCTACAGTAGTTGTCCCGAATTTCTTCTGAATTTTCTTTGGTTTATTGGTATCTAGTGGACCATCTAGAATACAACAAACAATGGATTTTTGGTGGACATCAATACCACAACACGTTTCAATCATGACTTCCATTATAAAAACCTCCTGTTAACTATTTGAACAATAGAACAAGAGGCTACTAGTAATTTTATTTTCATGCTCAAGGCATATTCGAGTTATCTCATGACTCTTGTTCATCCAGTTTTTTATACAAGCCCTATTAAACACCACGGATTGGTATTGTTCATCTTCATTATAAGCTAAACTTCTTTTTCTGCCATGAGTTAGCAGGCTCTGCCTGCTTAGAGTTTTTTTAGTTCTTATTTGTGATGCTCTTTCAATAGTTCTTCAAACTCAGAGACAGTCATACCTAACTGCTGGCTGGCAACCTCGGAAGTCAAAAGACCTTGACGAACGAGATTTACTAGACCTACTTTTAATCCCTCTTTGATACCCTCTGCTCGTCCTCGTTCAAGACCACGTTCTAATCCTCTTTCTTCAGCTTGTTCCAAGGCATAGTCCTGCGCTAACAAGGCTTGTTCTTCTCGCATACGTAGTTGACTAAACATTTTCCTGTCCTCCTCGGACCAGCTCTTGTAGTCCAGCAGTTGGTCTGCTTGGCTGATGGCTCGCTCGGGGTGCTGGGTAAAGGGTTTATTCCCGAAAAACTCCAACCACGGCTTGCGAACCTCGTCTTTGCTGGTTTCTCTGTATTTTTTTAGTTCCAAGAATGCCATCTTGACCAGATGGTTTTCTTGTCCATTGTTTGTGATAGTCAAGACCTCACCTGTCGTATCCTCTCGCATGCTAAAACTATGAAAAGCCAAGTCATCTGAGAAATAATTACTATCCACAATAGCTATTGCGTAAACAGGTGCGATGTGTTTGTAGCTCTGGTGGGTATCACCTTCACGTTGACGAATTTTTTCAAGATTCTGATTGACCTGACTGCACAGATAAGCCCACAGGCGATTGATGAAAAAATTCTGATGATGAACCTGAATCTCGATGATTACTTGAGTTCCATTATCCAACTCCGCCAAGACGTCTATACTGGTATAGAAATCCTGAGCCAAGTAAGGCGTAGAAGGCAAAACGTGAATATTACTTCCCTCTAAAATAGTTACATTTTTGGCTGGTAAGTCCAGCATATCGCGAATAAATTGACAAGTGATTTCTGGATTACTAAAAATCTTCTTAGCAACCAAATCGTTAGTCGGGCTAATGCCCGGATGTCTTAAAGTCATTCATTTCCTCCTCTTATTATACCACAGTTTTAAATCTAGGTTTACTAGATTCTCTGGCTCTATCTATTTATTCGGAAAAGAGAGGTGAAAGTTCAAACTTTCCTAACAAAAAAGATAGCCAATCTCTTTTACATCAAGAAATTTAGCTATCCTTTTTAGTTATTTTCAGATTGCAGGACGTTTGTTTACAGATTTCTCACTTATGTCTTTCTAACAGTTCTTCAAACTCAGAGACAGTCATGTTCAACTGCTCACTAGCGACCTCTGAAGTCAGAAGGTCTTGACGAACGAGATTTACTAGACCTACTTTTAATCCCTCTTCGATACCCTCCGCCCTAGCAGTTTCCAAGGCATAGTCCTGTGCCAACAAGGCTTGTTCTTCTCGCATACGTAGTTGACTAAACATTTTCCTGTCCTCCTCGGACCAGCTCTTGTAGTCCAGCAGTTGGTCTGCTTGGCTGATGGCTCGCTCGGGTTCTTGGGTAAAAGGCTTGTTGCCGAAAAACTCCAACCACGGCTTACGAACCTCGTCTTTGCTGGTTTCTCTGTATTTTTTTAGTTCTAAGAAGGCCATCTTGACTAGATGGTTTTCCATACCATTATTTGTGATAGTTAAGACCTCACCTGTCGTGTCCTCTCGCATGCTAAAGCTGTGAAATGCTAAATCATCTGAAAAGTAATTGCTGTCCACGATTGCGATAGCATATACTGGTGCGATGTGTTTATAGCTCTGATGAGTATCACCTTCTCGTTGGCGAATTTTTTCAAGATTCTGATTGACCTGACTGCAAAGGTAAGCCCACAGGCGATTGATGAAAAAATTCTGATGATGTACCTGTATTTCGATAATAACTTGAGTTCCATTATCTAACTCCGCTAAAACATCTATACTAGTATAGAAATCTTGCGCCGAATAGGGCATGGAAGGCAAGACGTGAATGTTGCTTCCCTCCAAAATGGTCACATTTTTTGCTGGCAAGTCCAGCATATCGCGGATAAATTGACAAGTGATTTCTGGATTGCTAAAGATTTTTTTAGCAACCAAGTCATTAGTTGGGCTGATGCCCGGATGACGTACAGTCATATTTCTTCTCCTTTCATTATAGCACAGTTTTATACTCAATGAAAATCAAAGAGCAAACTAGGAAACTAGCCGCAGGCTGTACTTGAGTACGGCAAGGCGACGTTGACGTGGTTTGAATTTGATTTTCGAAGAGTATTAAATCTAGGTTTACTAGATTCACTGCTTCTATCTATTTATTCGCAAAAGAGACGAAAAAACCTGAGAATTATCTCAGGCTTGGTCATTAAATCTTTTTCTCAATACTGAAAAGTGGAGAAAGTGGGCGTTTTTCATG
>CAUQGR010000060.1:0-9741 GCA_963517545.1 uncultured Streptococcus sp.
CCAATGATGTTCATGAAGGGAAATGGATTGGTGTGGGTGGTAAGCTAGAGAGAGGGGAGACGCCTCAGGAGTGCGCGGTGCGTGAAATCCTTGAAGAAACAGGGCTCAAAGCAAAGCCAGTTCTAAAAGGTGTTATCACTTTTCCTGAATTCACGCCAGATCTAGACTGGTACACCTATGTTTTTAAGGTAACAGAGTTTGAAGGGGACTTGATTGATTGCAACGAGGGAACGCTAGAATGGGTTCCCTATGACGAGGTTTTGAGCAAGCCAACTTGGGAAGGGGATCACACCTTTGTTGAGTGGCTTTTAGAGGATAAACCCTTCTTTTCAGCCAAGTTTGTTTATGATGGGGATAAATTGTTGGATACCCAAGTTGATTTCTATGAATAAAGGAGAAAGCAGATGCTACTAATCAAAAATGGTCGTGTAATGGATCCCAAGTCTGGTTTGGATCAGGTGTGTGACGTTTTAGTCCAAGATGGGAAAATTGTCAAAATTGCGCCTGAGATCAAGGAAGAAGGAGCAGAAATCTTAGATGCTAGTGGTCTTGTGGTTGCTCCTGGCTTGGTCGATATTCATGTGCATTTCCGTGAACCTGGTCAGACCCACAAGGAAGATATCCATACGGGTGCCCTAGCAGCCGCTGCAGGTGGTTTTACAACGGTTGTCATGATGGCTAATACTAGTCCAACCATCTCGGATGTAGAGACTTTGCAAGAAGTTCTCCAGTCAGCTGCCAAAGAGAAGATTAATGTTAAGACGGTTGCGACCATTACTAAGAACTTTAATGGCCAAGACTTGACTGATTTTAAGGCGCTCTTAGAAGCTGGTGCGGTTGGTTTTTCTGATGACGGGATTCCGCTTGAAAGCAGTAAAGTGGTCAAGGAAGCCATGGAAGAAGCTAAAAACCTTAATACCTTTATTAGTCTTCATGAGGAAGATCCAGGATTGAACGGTGTTCTTGGCTTTAATGAAAACATTGCTAAAGAACATTTCCATATCTGCGGTGCTACTGGGGTAGCTGAGTATGCTATGATGGCGCGTGATGTCATGATTGCCTATGCAACTAAGGCTCATGTTCACATCCAGCACTTGTCTAAGGAAGAAAGTGTTAAAGTAGTGGAGTTTGCTCAAGGATTGGGTGCGCAAGTCACAGCAGAAGTAGCGCCACAGCATTTCTCTAAGACGGAAGCTCTCCTTTTGACACAAGGAAGCAATGCTAAGATGAATCCTCCACTTCGTTTGGAATCAGACCGTCGTGCTGTTATCGAAGGTCTTAAATCAGGCGTTATCACAGTTATTGCGACAGACCACGCGCCTCATCATACAGATGAAAAAAATGTTGAGGATATTACCAAAGCGCCATCTGGTATGACTGGTTTAGAAACATCACTGTCCCTTGGATTGACCTATTTAGTGGAAGCTGGTGAGTTGAGCTTGATGGAATTACTTGAAAAAATGACATACAACCCATCCAAGCTTTACAACTTTGAAGCAGGTTACTTGGCTGAGAATGGTCCAGCGGACATCACTATTTTTGATGCTAAGGCTGACCGCCTTGTGGACTCCCATTTTGCTTCCAAAGCAGCTAATTCACCATTTATCGGTGAAACCTTAAAAGGGCAGGTTAAATACACCATCTGTAAGGGACAAATCGTCTATCAAAACTAGGTGGGAGTCTGCTCTGTAAACAAAAAGAATAGAGAGCCTATATGTACCAAACCCATCATTTTAAAGACAAGTTTATCTTATTTTTAAAGATATTTTTCCCTATCCTGATTTATCAATTTGCCAATTATTCTGCCTCCTTTGTTGATACGACTATGACAGGTCAATACAGCACTATAGACTTGGCTGGTGTGTCTATGGCGACCAGTATCTGGAATCCTTTCTTTACATTCTTAACTGGGATTGTTTCAGCCTTGGTGCCCATCATTGGTCACCATCTTGGTCGAGGTAAAAAGGAAGAAGTGGCATCAGATTTTTACCAGTTCATCTATCTGGCCTTGGGTCTATCCGTGGTCTTGCTGGGACTGGTACTTTTCCTGGCACCACCTGTTTTGAATCATATTGGGTTAGAAGCGCCAGTAGCAGCAGTAGCAGTTCGCTATCTTTGGTTTTTATCTATCGGGATCATCCCCTTGTTGCTCTTTAGTGTTATTCGTTCCTTGCTGGATTCGCTGGGGTTGACCAAACTGTCCATGTATCTCATGCTTTTGTTACTTCCTCTCAATAGTGGATTTAACTATCTCTTGATTTACGGGGCCTTTGGTGTTCCAGAGTTGGGAGGTGCTGGCTCTGGATTAGGTACTTCCTTGGCCTATTGGGTCTTACTGGGGATTTCTATTCTAGTTTTATTTAAACAGGAGAAGCTCAAAGCCTTACATCTTGAGAAACGCATTCTTCTTAATATGGATAAAATCAAGGAAGGGCTTCGTTTAGGTCTTCCTATAGGGGGAACTGTCTTTGCGGAAGTGGCTATCTTTTCCGTGGTTGGCTTGATTATGGCTAAGTTCTCGTCCTTGATTATCGCTAGTCACCAGTCAGCTATGAACTTTTCAACTCTCATGTATGCCTTTCCTATGAGTATTTCATCGGCTATGGCCATTGTCGTTTCTTATGAAGTGGGAGCCAAACGATTTGATGATGCGAAAACCTATATTGGTCTAGGAAGGTGGACAGCTCTCATCTTTGCGGCCTTCACTTTATCCTTCCTTTATATTTTTAGAGGAAATGTGGCTAGTCTTTATGGTAACGACTCAGAATTTATCGATTTGACAGCGCGCTTTTTGACTTACAGCCTTTTCTTCCAGTTAGCAGATACTTTTGCGGCACCGCTTCAGGGAATTTTACGGGGTTATAAGGATACAGTTATTCCTTTTTACCTTGGTTTGCTTGGTTATTGGGGCGTAGCAATCCCAGTGGCTATGCTATTTGATTCCCTAACAGATTTTGGAGCTTATTCATACTGGATTGGTTTGATTATAAGTCTGATAGTGAGTGGGGCGCTCTACCGTTGGCGTTTAACTGTGATTATAAAGAGATTTGAATCTTTAGCAAAATATAAACGATAAAAAGTTTGTGAAAAAATATTCTTGATAAGAAAATCCCTTGTTTTCATGGGGTTTTCTTTTTTATTTTGTGAAATTTCCTTGAGAAAAACTTTGACAGTATTTTCTAAAAACGGTAAAATAGTAAGGTAAGAAGAAAGTTAGAAAGGCAAGAAGATGTCAACTTTAGATAAAAATCTTTTGCTAGAGATGTTCCGTAAGATGGAAGAAATCCGTCGTATGGACTTAAAAATTGCGCAATTAGTAAAGAAAGGGAAAGTGCCAGGAATGACGCACTTTTCTGTTGGAGAAGAGGCAGCTAACGTGGGTGCTATGTTGGCTCTCAATCCAGATGATCTGATTACCTCAAACCACCGTGGTCACGGACAAGCTATTGCCAAAGGAATTGACCTCAACGGAATGATGGCTGAAATCCTTGGAAAATACACTGGAACCTGTAAAGGTAAAGGTGGTTCTATGCATATTGCTGACCTTGATGCTGGTAACCTCGGTGCCAATGGTATCGTAGGTGGTGGTATGGGAATCGCTGTTGGTGCAGCCCTTAGTCAGCAAATGCAACATACAGGAAAAATCGTTGTCTGCTTCTTTGGAGATGGTGCGACCAACGAAGGTGTTTTCCACGAAGCAGTCAACATTGCTTCTATCTGGAACCTGCCAGTCATTTTCTACTGCATTAATAACGGTTATGGAATCTCTGCGGATATCAAGAAAATGACCAATGTAGAGCATATCCATCAACGTAGTGCTGCTTACGGAATTCCTGGAATGTTCATCGAAGACGGTAACAATGTCATCGATGTCTATGAAGGATTTCAGAAAGCAGTAGACCATGTTCGTGGTGGCAATGGCCCAGTCTTGATTGAAAGTGTAACTTATCGCTGGCTTGGTCACTCATCATCTGACCCTGGTAAATATCGTACCCGTGAAGAAGTGGAATTGTGGAAACAAAAAGACCCGATCGAAAACCTTCGCAAATACCTCATTGAAAACAATATTGCAAGTGCCCAAGAATTGGAAGAAATTCAATCACAAGTCAAGGAAGCAGTAGAAGCTTCTGTAAAATTTGCGGAAGAAAGTCCATTCCCACCGCTTGAATCAGCCTTTGAAGATATTTACGCAGACTAAGGAGAAAGAGATAAAATGGAAACAAAAACAATGTCCTTCCGTGACACCATTATCCTTGCTATGTCTGAGGAAATGCGTCGCGATGAAAATGTATTCTTGATGGGAGAAGACGTCGGTGTCTTCGGAGGAGACTTCGGAACATCTGTTGGCATGCTTGAAGAATTTGGTCCAGAACGTGTCCGTGACTGTCCGATTTCTGAAGCTGCCATTTCTGGGGCAGCAGCAGGAGCAGCCATGACAGGACTTCGTCCAATCGTTGATATGACCTTCATGGACTTCTCGGTTATTGCCATGGACAATATCGTCAACCAAGCTGCCAAAACACGTTATATGTTTGGTGGTAAAGGTCAGGTTCCAATGACTGTCCGTTGTGCAGCAGGTAACGGAGTTGGTTCTGCAGCCCAGCACTCACAATCTCTAGAGTCTTGGTTTACTCATATTCCTGGTCTTAAGGTTGTGGCACCAGGTACACCTGCGGATATGAAAGGACTGCTTAAGTCTTCTATCCGTGATAATAACCCTGTTATCATTCTTGAGTACAAGTCAGAATTTAACCAAAAAGGGGAAGTGCCAGTTGATCCAGACTACACGATTCCACTTGGAGTCGGGGAAATCAAACGCGAAGGAACGGATGTAACAGTTGTTACTTATGGAAAAATGATCCGTCGTGTGGTTCAAGCAGCTGAAGAATTAGCAGAAGAAGGCATTTCTGTTGAGATTGTTGACCCACGTACCCTCGTTCCGCTTGATAAGGATATCATCATTAACTCAGTTAAGAAGACTGGTAAGGCTGTTCTGGTCAACGATGCCCACAAAACAAGTGGCTATATCGGAGAGATTTCAGCAATTATTTCAGAATCAGAAGCATTTGATTATCTAGATGCACCAATCCGCCGTTGTGCAGGAGAAGATGTGCCAATGCCTTATGCACAAAACCTAGAAAATGCAATGATACCAACAGTTGAAAGCATTAAAGATGCAATTCGAAAGACTTATAATAAAGAATAAAATTACATAAATTAAATTATGTAAAACATTTGAATTTTTAACTTTAGTAACTTGAGACACGTGTTGTATCCAAGTGATTTGAATAGTTGCGACATGATTGAGTCGAATCGATAATATTCGACGAATGAATTAGTAAGTCTACTAGGTTGGCCGCTTGATAGCGGCAACCGTAGTAACTTGAGACGCGTTTCGTGTCCAAGTTACTTGTAGAGTTGAACACGGGCTAAAATCTGTGTGAAAAAGATAAACTTTCCTAGAAACTAAAGTTTCTTCGTCAAGTTTCCTATTTTCACTTTGACTTTTAACGCCCTTTGTATCATTTAATTGAATTCGGACGGAGGTCTGCGAAAAAAAGATAGATTTCCTTGTGTTCATCGAACACATCGTCAATCTCCTATTTTTTCATTGCCCTCTTCGTCCTTAATATCTTATATTCGAACACGGGCTAAAAGCTCGGAAAAAAGATCAATCTCCTTGGCTTCATCGAAGCCATCGTCGATTTCCTATTTTTCTATCGCTTTTTTACGCCCTTAGTATCATAAATAGAATTGGAGAGGTCATGGCTGATGACAAGCTAAGAGCGACTCCTGCGGCTAGAAAGCTAGCGGATGATTTAGGAATCAACCTCTACGACGTGTCTGGCTCAGGTGCAAACGGTCGTGTCCACAAAGAAGACGTGGAAACTTATAAAGACACAAATGTGGTTCGCATTTCGCCACTTGCAAAACGAATTGCCCTCGAACATAATATTGCTTGGCAGGAAATCCAAGGAACTGGTCATCGTGGTAAAATCATGAAGAAGGATGTTTTGGCCTTGCTTCCTGAAAATATCGAAAACGATACCATCAAGTCTCCTGCTCAGATTGAAAAAGTGGAAGAAGTTCCTGATAATGTAACACCATACGGTGAAATCGAGCGTATTCCAATGACACCAATGCGTAAGGTTATTGCCCAACGTATGGTTGAATCTTACCTAACTGCGCCAACCTTCACCCTCAACTATGAAGTTGATATGACTGAAATGTTGGCTCTTCGTAAGAAGGTTCTTGAGCCAATCATGGAAGCAACTGGGAAGAAGACCACTGTAACAGACCTTCTTTCACTTGCTGTTGTGAAAACCTTGATGAAACACCCTTACCTCAACGCTTCATTGACAGAAGACGGCAAGACTATTATCACGCACAACTATGTTAACCTTGCCATGGCAGTTGGGATGGATAATGGATTGATGACACCTGTTGTTTACAATGCTGAAAAATTAAGCTTGTCAGAGTTGGTTGTTGCATTCAAAGATGTTATTGGCCGTACCTTGGATGGTAAATTGGCTCCAAGCGAACTGCAGAATTCAACCTTCACAATCAGTAACTTAGGAATGTTTGGTGTTCAGTCCTTCGGTCCGATCATTAACCAACCAAACTCAGCTATTCTTGGTGTCAGTTCGACGATTGAGAAGCCAGTTGTCGTCAATGGTGAGATTGTCATTCGTCCAATCATGAGTTTAGGATTAACCATCGATCACCGTGTTGTGGATGGTATGGCTGGTGCTAAATTTATGAAAGACTTGAAAGAATTGATTGAAAATCCAATCTCAATGTTGATTTAAGAACAAGAGTATTCATTTTTAAGATATAGATAAAGGAAGGAAGACATGGCCTTAGAAGTAATTATGCCAAAAGCCGGCGTGGATATGACAGAAGGACAAATCGTCCAATGGAATAAAAAAGTCGGAGAATTTGTAAAAGAAGGAGAAATCCTTTTGGAAATCATGACTGATAAAGTCAGCATGGAATTGGAAGCCGAAGAAGATGGGTACTTGATTGCCATCCTTAAAGGAGATGGGGAAACTGTCCCTGTAACGGAAGTCATCGGTTACCTTGGTGAAGAAGGGGAAAACATCCCAACAGCTGGAGCCGCAGCGCCAGAAGCTAGCCCAGCACCTGCAGCAAGCACCTCAAACGACGATGGTAAGAGTGATGATGCCTTTGATATTGTGGTGATTGGTGGTGGTCCTGCTGGTTATGTTGCAGCCATTAAAGCAGCTCAATTAGGTGGTAAGGTTGCCCTTGTTGAGAAATCTGAACTTGGTGGAACTTGCTTGAACCGTGGATGTATCCCAACCAAGACCTACCTTCACAACGCTGAAATCATCGAAAACATCGGTCATGCTGCAAATCGTGGTATCGTGATTGAAAATCCTAACTTCACTGTTGATATGGAAAAACTTTTAGAAACTAAATCTAAAGTTGTCAATACCTTGGTAGGTGGTGTTGCAGGACTTCTTCGCAGCTACGGAGTTACTGTTCATAAGGGAATTGGTACCATCACTAAAGAAAAGAATGTCTTGGTAAATGGTTCGGAATTGCTTGAAACCAAGAAAATTATCCTTGCTGGTGGTTCAAAAGTCAGCAAAATCAACGTTCCTGGTATGGAATCTCCACTTGTCATGACCAGTGATGACATTCTTGAAATGAACGAAGTGCCAGAAAGCCTTGTTATCATCGGTGGTGGTGTTGTCGGTATCGAACTCGGTCAGGCCTTCATGACATTTGGTTCAAAAGTGACTGTTATCGAAATGATGGACCGTATCGTACCAGCTATGGATGCGGAAGTTTCTAAGAACCTTCGCTTGATTCTTGAACGTAAAGGAATGACCATCTTAACTGACACTAAACTCCAAGAAATCGTCGAAGAAAATGGTCAACTTCGTATCAAGGTTGAAGGAAAAGACGATATTATCGCAAGTAAAGCCCTTCTTTCAATCGGTCGTGTGCCAGACCTTGAAGGAATTGGTGATGTTGAGTTTGAATTGGATCGTGGACGTATCAAGGTCAACGAATACATGGAAACTTCTGTTCCTGGAATTTACGCACCAGGTGACATCAACGGTACGAAGATGTTGGCTCACGCAGCCTTCCGTATGGGGGAAGTTGCCGCTGAAAATGCTCTTAAAGGAAATCATGCTGTTGCCAAGTTGAATTTGACTCCAGCAGCTATCTATACTCTTCCTGAAGTAGCAGCAGTCGGTTTGACTGAAGAACAAGCTCGTGAGAAATACGATGTTGCCATCGGTAAATTCAACTTTGCTGCCAACGGTCGTGCTATTGCATCGGATGCTGCTCAAGGTTTCGTAAAAGTTATCGCTGATAAGAAATACGGGGAAATCCTTGGTGTACACATCATCGGTCCTGCAGCTGCAGAATTGATCAACGAAGCATCAAGCATTATCGAAATGGAAATTACTGTTGAAGAAATGCTGAAGACTATCCACGGACACCCAACCTACTCTGAAGTGATGTACGAAGCATTTGCGGATGTTCTAGGAATGGCTATCCATTCACCTAAGAAAAAATAAAACGAAGATAGAGACTGGAAGACATTTTCCAGTCTCTATCGTATAAAGGGATATCATGAAATATATTATCAATCATTCAAACGACACTGCTTTTAATATTGCCTTGGAAGAATATGCCTTTAAACACCTTTTGGATGAAGATCAAATCTTCCTACTTTGGATCAACAAACCATCTATCATTGTCGGGCGTCATCAGAATACTATCGAAGAAATCAATCGTGATTATGTTCGTGAAAATGGTATTGAGGTAGTCCGCCGTATCAGTGGTGGTGGAGCTGTTTATCATGATCTAAACAACCTCAACTACACCATCATTTCAAAAGAAGATGAAAACAAGGCCTTTGACTTCAAGAGCTTCTCAACTCCAGTTATCAATACCTTGGATCAACTCGGTGTTAAAGCTGAGTTCACAGGCCGTAATGACCTTGAGATTGACGGCAAGAAATTCTGTGGCAATGCCCAAGCCTATATCAATGGCCGTATCATGCACCACGGCTGCTTGCTCTTTGACGTTGATTTGTCAGTCCTTGCTAACGCCCTCAAGGTTTCAAAAGATAAATTTGAATCAAAAGGTGTGAAATCCGTCCGTGCTCGTGTAACCAATATTGTTAATGAATTACCAGAAAAAATCACAGTTGAAGAATTCCGCGATTTGCTATTGGAATACATGAAAAAAGAGTACCCAGAGATGACTGAATACGTTTTTTCTGAGCAAGAATTGGCTGAAATTAATCGTATCAAGGATACTAAGTTTGGAACTTGGGACTGGAACTATGGTAAATCACCTGAGTTTAACGTCCGTCGTGGGACAAAATTTACCAGTGGGAAGGTCGAAGTCTTTGCTAATGTTGCCGAATCAAAAATTCAAGATATCAAGATTTATGGAGACTTCTTTGGGATTGAAGACGTGGCAGCTGTAGAAGATGTCCTTCGAGGCGTTAAATACGAACGCGAAGATGTTCTTAAAGTCCTAGAAACTATTGACATTACCCGCTACTTCGCTGGTATTAGCCGTGAAGAAATTGCTGAAGCGGTAGTAGAGTAAAGAAAAGCTATTTGTTAGTCATTGTGGATTGCAGAAAAGATATTATCTGGATAGGACAAGTCTTAAAACCTGCTGAACGAGAATTATAGTTAATTGAAACAAGAACAAGACAAAAGAGCCTCAAAAAAAGTATTGCAA
>CAUQGR010000061.1:0-9490 GCA_963517545.1 uncultured Streptococcus sp.
TCATCGAAAATTGGATTAACAACTATCCTAAAAAATGCTTGAACTACAAGTCACCCAGAGAAGACTTCTTACTGGCTAACTTGAACTTGAAATTTGGCTCTTTTTCTTTAACACAATCCAAAATATTATATAAAAGAATAATAAATTGGCAACATGCGAGAAACTCGGAAAAACAAAGGTAGCAAATAGCTGAAAAACTACCAAAAGAAATATAGAACGTTTGTCATAAAATGCTTTAGATAGTTGACTACCTAGATAAATCGGAGGAGCTAAAATGTTGATTAAAATCAATATAAACACTAAAAATTCAAGTAATATAATCATAAATCCGTTTAATTAACCCATTAGTAGCAAAACACTAGCTTTGCTTTGGAAATAGATATCACCAACTGTAAATATCTTCAAATTGTTCCAATTCTACAAATGTATTTTTCATTTTCATGACAAACTCCTTTTCATAATTTTATATCCTCTCTATCCCCTTATAAATCCACAAAAGGCTTTAGTTTCTTTTAAAATACAAGAAATCTAAAGCCTCTTGAAAATGATTTGCACGTTTTATTTTTTATATTCGTTGTGAAGATTGCTTATCTATTTATTTTACCACAAGAACCTTGTAATATTCATACTTATTTGGCTGTGTAATCTTAATTTTTTGACCATAGAAACCATTGATTTCTTTATCCAGATAATCTGAAACTCCCGATGGCAAACGTTTCATCTTAAGAATCTCACCAGATTGACCCGCATAGGCTAGGATGTGATAGTGGGTTGTAGCCATACCATCATCAATCAATACAAAGTAACCTGTTTTGAGCTTACCTTGCTCATTTTCTAAATAGTATAGTTTATTGTTATTGATTGTAAAGTGGGTAGCTCCAAGACGAAGTCGTGCACCTGGATTTTCTAAATAGACATCATTGCCAACTTTTTTAATCTCTGAATAGGTTGTCATTGCTGGGATATTAACCACACGATGTCCATTTTCATCAAAGTAGTAGCGATTTGGTAAGTTTTGGAAGTTCTGTACAACTGCCTTAGGATCAATTTCTTGTCCTTCTTCTTTATTATCCACTAAAGCTAAGGTAGTATTTGCAACCTCATCCCCATATTTGTTAGAGAACTTCTTGAACTCTGGTCTGATATACCAAGTGTTTTTTTCAATAATAACATCGTCACCTTTAGCATTTAGCAAATATTCTTGCCCATCTCCAAGTTTGACAATATCATGAATATTGTATCCAGCATCTTTTCTATTTGCTAGATAGCCATCCTTACCAATAACGTAACTTTCCCCATCACTGGCTGGGATAGCTCTATCTGCGACCATAGCACCTGATTTTTCAAAGTAAGACCATTGACCATTGGCAGTCGCCCATCCTGTTGCCATAGCACCACTGCCTTTTAGGTAGTACCAAGTAGATCCTTCTTTGTACCAACCAGTACGCATGGCTCCACTATCTGCTAGTGAGTACCATGTATTACCTTCTTTGTACCAGCCTGTCTGCATTTTTCCAGAACCGTCAAAGTGGTACCAAGAACCAGCATTTTGTACCCATTTGTTTTTAGCAAGACTACCATCTTGTGAAAGATTCCAATCAGAACCATTTTTAACCCAAGTATCTGCAGCTTGTGCTTGGTTGATAGATAAAAGCAGACCAGCACCTGCAAGCAAACCAAGTGTGAGTAATTTAGATTTTTTCATAGCCATTTCCTCCTAAAATAGATAAATCCAAAGCAAGAAAATCCAATAGAAACGAAGCCAAAAGAGATACCCGATTCATAAACTTGAACCACTAAGACCTCCTAAAATTTCCATGAACATAAGATAGAGACTAGTTTATCAAAAGTACATAGCCATCACCTTCTCCCAACTATAAAATAAATCCTTTTTTATATCTACATTATAGTCCTGGAAAAAAGGAAAGTCAATTAAAATTGTGATTATATTAACATTTACGTTTTAACAAAAATCAATCTATCTCTTCTTTTGAACTTCATTTCTTATCCCCTTTTTGGAGATTGATTTTTCTGATTTCATTATATCCCTTATTTGTCCCCAGATTTCTCCTGTCCCTAGAAAGACTAAATCTGTTCCTAAACGGTCACTTGTACTCAATGAAAATCAAAAAGCAAACTAGGAAGCTAGCCGCAGGTTGCTCAAAGCACGGCTTTGAGGTTGCAGATAGAGCTGACGTGGTTTGAAGAGATTTTCAACGAGTATTAAGCCAAATAAAAAATTCCAAAGCAGGTGCCTTGGAACTTCTTATCTTTATTTTGCTTGAATGATTTTAACCACATCGCCTACACTTTGCAGTTGGTCAATTTCCTCATCACTGATTTCGATACTAAATTCATCTTCCAGTGTCAAGATAAACTCCATCAAGTCAACTGAGTCAGCATCCAAGTCGTCTTTCAGACTCAAGGATTCTGTCACGACAAAGTCTTCTCCCTGTCGCTCTTGGATAATGGTCACAATACGGTCAAAAATTTCTTTTTCTGTCATCTCTTTTATTCTCCTGAAAATTCACGCGCAGTCTGGGCAACTACGTCTGTTTCTAGCATGGTACGAATCTGGCGAATTGTACTATAAACAGCCTTGGCATCGCTTGAGCCATGAGTCTTGACAACCGGTGCCTTGACACCAAACAAGACTGCTCCACCAACATCTGAGTAGTTGAGCTGTTTTTTCAAACCTCTGAGGCTGTCCTTGAGAAGGAGGGCGCCTAGTTTCGCTCGAAGACCACCACCTGTAATAGCGGTCTTGAGCAAGCCCATGATTCCCATGGCTGTCCCTTCAATGGATTTGAGCACAGCGTTTCCCGTGAAACCATCTGCCACAACAACATCTGCAACGCCATTCATTAAATCACGTGCTTCCACATTTCCGATAAAGTTCAAACTTTCATCAGCCGCCAGTAATTCATAGGTTTCCTTACGAAGCGGGTCGCCCTTGCTACTCTCTGTTCCGTTGTTGAGCAAACCAACACGTGGTTGCGAAATGCCACGGACATTTTTGGCATAGAAGGAACCTAGAACAGCGTATTGATGGAGGTGCTGGGCTGTATTTTCTGCATTAGCACCGAGGTCTAGCATGTCAAAACCTTTCCCATCGACGGTCGGCAAGGTAGACATAAGTCCAGGACGGTCGATATTCTTGATACGACCCACGATGAAGAATCCTGCAGCCAACAAAGCACCTGTATTCCCAGCTGAGAGCACAGCGTCTGCTTCACCTTCTTTGACAGCCTTGGCCGCCAATACCATACTGGCATTCTTCTTCTTCCGAATAGCTCTCGTAGGTTCATCGTCGGAATCAATCTTCTCATCCGTATGGATAATGCTGACGCGCTCTGTCGCTGTTAGATATTGCTTGATTTTAGCTTCATCTCCGTAGAGTTGAACCTCGATATCTGAAAAGTCAGCTAGGGCTTGATTGACACCCTCAACGATGGCCTGAGGTGCGTAATCTCCCCCCATGGCATCTACTGCGATTTTTTTCATTTCTTTTCCTCTTTTAGTAATTGTCCCCAGTCTGCTAGGGAATCAATAAATTTCTTTGATTTTAGGTGAATCCCAACGTACTCTTCGTAGAGTTGATCCATAAATTGGCGTAACTCTTGCTTGATTTCGGGCTTGAGCGAAATGGTCTCCAAGGTCTCAAAATCAATGGCTTGAAACTGATTGAGCAGATAGGGGATATTGGGATTGAGATGGCAACGTCTCTCATCTTCATGATAATGCTCTGGACAGAGGCAGGCTCCATATTTGAAAGAAAAATCAAAAGCCTGACCGACCCGATGGCAGAAGACACACTCATTAAAATTGAGGCTGATTCCAAATCGAGTCAAGATTTGAATTTCAAAAATATTGGTCAAAACCTGATAATCCAAGCCCTCTTCCATCAACTCCAAAGTCTTTTGCAAAAAAGCAAACAAGGGAGCATCCTGCTGATTGTCCTGCAAACTAGCATCTGCAAGAGCTGCCACATAGGTCGCATAGGCCATGACAAAGAGATCGCTATTAATCTTGGGAAAAGTCATCACCTCATGATAGTCCTCAATGTAGCTAAGCCCGTCATCATTGATTCGTAAGAGAAATCGTGCCAGCACCAAGGGCTGAATAACAGGAGCCAATTTGGACTGGCCAGCATGTTTGACGAAAAACATCCGCTTACCAGCCTGCTCAGTAAAAATCTTGACGAGCTTATCATCCTCACGAAAATTGCGATTGTAGAGCACCAAGCCTTGACTCGTGATAGACTGAATCATGCTTCTCTCATGTACTCCTCAAGTCGTTTCATGGCTTCTTTGATAGTCTCCATGCTAGCCGCATAAGATAGGCGAACATATCCTTCTCCGTAGCGACCAAAAGCTGCACCCGGGATAAAAGCAACGGCCTTCTTCTGAGCAAAATCTTTCAGAAAAGCAAAGGAGTCTTGGTTGTAGCCCGCTGGAATCTTAGCAAAGATATAGAAGGCACCGTCTGGTTTGATAATCTCAAAATCAAGAGCAGTCATTTTTTCGATGATATAATCTCGACGCTGGATGTATTCCTTTTTCATAGGCTCCGCATCGTTTTTACCAGCCGTCAAGGCTTCTATCGCAGCGTGTTGAGCCATGGTGTTTGCAGCAGTAACCAAATACTGGTGACTCTTGATTAACTGGGCTGTGAAGGTCGCAGGAGCGAAAATCAGCCCCAAACGCCAACCTGTCATTGCATGCGATTTCGACAAACCATTGATAATGATAGCCTGGTCTCTCAACATCGTTCCTAGAGACACATGGGCTTCCCCTGTGTAGGTCAACTCTGAGTAAACCTCATCACAGACAACGAAAATTTCATACTTGCGTAAAACAGCTGCCAAGGCTTCCAACTGCTCCCGACTATAGGTAATTCCTGTCGGATTAGCTGGATAGTTAAGAATAACCGCCTTGAGCTTATCACCCTGCTCCAAAATGGCCTTTTCCAACATCTCAGGAGTCAAAACAAAGCCATTTTCAGTTGTATCAATCTCGACAACCTCTGCCCCAACTAGATTGACAATTGGCTCATAACCCGGATAAGCAGGAGCTGGCAAGAGCACCTTGTCTCCCTCTTCCAAAATAGCTGTCAAAGTAGCAGATAAAGCCTCTGTCGCCCCAATTGTAACCAAGATTTCATTTTCAGGAGCATAGTCCAGTTGGTACTTTTCCTTAACAAAGTCACTGGCTGCCTGACGTAGAGTCAGCAGGCCACTCATCCCTGTATAGTAGGATTGGTTCTGGTCAATCGCTCGCTTGGCCGCCTCCTTGACATGATCTGGCGTTGTAAAATCAGGTTCCCCCAAGGTCAAACGCAAGACCCCAGGAATCTCCGAAATAGCCTGGTCAAACTGACGAATCAACGAAACTTGAATCTTATCTAACTGTTTATTAAAGCGCTTAGTTAAGTCCATAGATACCTCCTACTTTCAAAACGTATCTCTATTATACTACAAAAGCCCCCCGACCGCAAAAATACATGATAGAATAACACTAGCATAACAAATTGAAGTATGTTAATTTAAATTGATTACAACACTATGTTTTTAGAATACTCAATTAAAATCTCATGAGACTAGGAATCAAGGTGAAAGCATAACTAAAGTTAGGTAAGTCGCAGATGACAACGTATCATGAGATTTTCGACGAGTATTGAGGTTTTGCTAATCTTCGTTACAACTATTCTAGCACCATTACTGATTACTATTACCGGTAATGTCATTTCTGAGTGGATAGTCAGAAAGTGGTTAGATAAGCGCGACAAAAAATATAACCTGAGTTTAGTTTTAATGTAACTGGACAAAAAGAAATACCAGAGGTGGAGCTCTGGTATTTTTGTTTTTGCCAAGACTTCGTTACAGTTCTTGTAGGATTATTATTACATAATTAGCACTACTTGTCAAATAATTGTTAGCTCCACTTTCTATTTTACTTTTCTGATAAATAAGATTATAATAAGGGGTATTTATTTTCGGAGGTTTTTATGTCATTTCTATCAAAAAATGGAGCAGGTATCTTGGCCTGCCTTCTCATTTCCATCATATCTTGGTACTTAGGAGGGTTCTTCCCTGTTATTGGCGCGCCTGTCTTTGCAATTTTCATAGGCATGCTTCTCCATCCCTTTCTCTCGCCCTATAAACAACTGGATGCTGGATTGACCTTTAGTTCTAAAAAATTGCTCCAATATGCCGTTGTCTTGCTTGGTTTTGGTCTCAATATCTCGCAGGTCTTCGCAGTTGGCCAATCTTCGCTCCCTGTCATCCTGTCCACTATCTCAATAGCTCTGATTATTGCCTACTTCTTCCAGCGCTTCTTTGCACTGGATACAAAACTGGCTACCTTGGTTGGAGTAGGTTCTTCCATCTGTGGGGGTTCTGCCATTGCGGCGACAGCGCCTATTATCCATGCTAAGGAAAAGGAAGTAGCCCAAGCTATCTCCGTTATCTTTTTCTTCAATGTCTTGGCTGCGCTCATCTTTCCAACCCTAGGCACCTGGCTTCATCTATCCAATGACGGCTTCGCTCTCTTTGCAGGGACTGCAGTCAACGATACTTCCTCTGTAACAGCCACAGCCAGCGCCTGGGACAGTCTCTACCAGACCAATACCCTCGAATCCGCAACCATTGTCAAACTCACACGTACTCTGGCTATTATCCCCATCACTCTCTTTCTCTCCTACTGGCAAAGTCGCGAGCAAAAAAATAAGCAAGGTCTACAACTGAAAAAAGTCTTCCCACTTTTTATCCTCTACTTCATTCTCGCCTCTCTCCTTACCACACTACTCACCTCTCTCGGTGTGTCTAGTAGTTTCTTTACCCCTCTCAAACAACTCTCCAAATTCCTCATTATCATGGCCATGAGCGCTATCGGTCTCAAAACCAATCTAGTAGCTATGATCAAATCCAGCGGAAAATCCATTGTCCTCGGAGCCATTTGCTGGATAGCCATCATCCTCACCAGTCTTGGTATGCAGACCCTTATCGGCATTTTCTAATACTCTTCGAAAATCTCTTCAAACCACGTCAACGTCGCCTTACCGTATATATGTGACTGACTTCGTCAGTCTTATCTACAACCTCAAAACAGTGTTTTGAGCTGACTTCGTCAGTTCTATCTGCAACCTCAAAACAGTGTTTTGAGCAACCTGCGCTAGTTTCCTAGTTTGCTCTTTGATTTTCATTGAGTAAACACAAAAGGTAGCCCACCAGCTACCTTTTTCTTATGCTTCCTCAATCAAGCGTGTATGTTCTCTCTTGATGCAACGATTCATCACGATATCATCACATCCACCAGCACGCAAGATTTCTTCCGCTTCTAGACTTTCAAGTCCTAGCTGTGCCCAAAAAATCTTAGCATCAGCCTTGAGAAAATCACGCGCCACATCTGGCAAAAACTCACTGCGACGGTAAACATTGACAATATCTACAGGAAAAGGAATCTCAGCTAGGCTAGCATAAGCCTTTTCACCCAAGATTTCGCCACCTGCCGCCTTGGGATTGACTGGGATGATTTTATAACCTCGAGCCTGCATTTCCTTGGTCACTCGATTGCTGGTTGTTTCCTCACGGTCTGATAAACCAACTACAGCAAGGGTTTTACTCGTTGCGAGATACTGACGAATCACGCCATCACTTGGATTGATAAATTCTTGACTCATAGAAATCCTCCTTTTTCTTCAGTATAGCACAATTTGAAAAGGCTTGCAGAATTCTACTACAAAAAGGAGGACTAGCCCCCTTTTTATTTAGCCTCGTACCAGGTTTCCCCTTCATTTTCATCTGCGATAAGGGGAACACTGAGTTGAATGGCTTCTTCCATTGTTTGTTTGACCAATTTTTTCATCTCTGCCAGCTCCGATTTAGGAACTTCAAGGACGATTTCATCGTGCACTTGCAGAAGCATCTTAGTCTGATAACCACCTGCAACCAAGGCTTTATCCAGCTGAATCATAGCAATCTTGAGAATATCTGCTGCCGAACCCTGAATAGGTGAGTTGATAGCAGTCCGCTCCGCAAAGCCACGAATGTTAAAGTTACGCGAATTGATATCTGGCAACTCACGACGACGCTTGAAGAGGGTCTCCACATAGCCCTTATCACGCGCCTCACGCACCACTTCATCCATGTAGTTTTTAATACCTGGGAAGCGTTCAAAGTAGGTATCAATATAGGCTTTGGCTTCCTTACGGCTAATGCCCAAATTATTAGACAAACCAAAGTCTGAAATCCCATAAACCACTCCAAAGTTAACTGCCTTGGCATTACGACGGTCGTTTGCAGTCACATCCTCAGGACGCTCAATGCCAAAGACCCTCATGGCTGTCGAAGTATGGATATCTGCCCCCTCTTGGAAGGCCTTAATCAAGTGCTCATCCTTAGAGATATGCGCCAAAACGCGCAATTCAATCTGCGAATAGTCCGAACTGAGCAATACACTATCCTCCCACTCAGGCACAAAAGCCTTACGAATGAGACGGCCCTGCTCCAAACGCACAGGAATATTTTGCAAGTTTGGATCCACACTAGACAAACGCCCGGTCTGGGTCAAATCCTGAACATAGCGAGTATGAATCTTGCCATCAGCCAAAATCCAGTCCTGCAAGCCAATTACATAAGTAGACTGAATCTTGGCAATCTGACGGTAATCCAGGATTTTCTTAACAATTGGCACAATAGGAGCTAAACGCTCCAAAACATCCACTGCTGTCGAATATCCAGTCTTGGTTTTCTTAGTGTATTCTAGAGGAAGTTCCAATTTTTCAAAGAGAAGTACGCCCAACTGCTTAGGCGAGTTGATATTAAACTCCTCACCAGCCAGTTCATAAATCTCCTGAGTGAGTTTTTCAATGACAAGCTCATTTTCAGCCTGCATCTCAAGCAAGGTCTCTTTCTTGACCGTAATCCCAGCAATTTCCATCTTGGCAAGGACAAAAGCCAGAGGTTGCTCCATATCATAAAGAAGCTCTAATTGCCCATTTTCGCTGAGTTTTTCAAGCAAAATAGGCTCTGTTTCAACCAAAACTGTAAGCTTACGTGCCAAATGTTCTAAGAATTTCTCGCGTT
The DNA here is from genome assembly GCA_963517545.1 of uncultured Streptococcus sp. GTDB lineage: Bacteria > Bacillota > Bacilli > Lactobacillales > Streptococcaceae > Streptococcus. Next base: position 9,086 of record CAUQGR010000061.1, read on the forward strand.
CAGGAATGGCCTTCTTGACTCCCTTACCATAGAAAGTCTCATCATCAACCAAATAAGTCTGACCATAAAGACTAGCGATGGTCGCAATTTCATTGTCCTCCACAGTCGAAAGGAGGTATTTAGCCAAACGGCTGTCAAAAGCAGGCGGCTGCAAATCCACACCCAAACGATGCAAGAGAACTTTAGCCTTCTTAAAGTCATAAACTCTCAGAGGTGTTTTTTCTAAAAAATCCTTGAAAATCGAGTCTTGCAAAAGCTCAAGCTTGTCTGTAGCATAGATCTTATCCCCACAAGACCAGGCAAAACCAACCAAATCATCGGTATGGTAATTCTCACCAAAAAGTTCAAAGTGGAAGATAGACTCTTCACTCAGCATATCTTGACTGATTTGGTCAACAATAGTAA
>CAUQGR010000062.1:0-9288 GCA_963517545.1 uncultured Streptococcus sp.
ACAAGGTAGCACTTTACTACGAAGCAGCAGTAGCTGGTGGGATTCCAATTCTTCGCACTTTAGCAAATTCATTGGCTTCTGATAAAATCACGCGCGTATTGGGTGTAGTCAACGGAACTTCTAACTTCATGATGACCAAAATGGTGGAAGAAGGCTGGTCTTACGATGATGCTCTGGCGGAAGCACAAAGACTTGGATTTGCAGAAAGCGACCCTACAAATGACGTAGATGGGATTGATGCAGCCTACAAGATGGTGATTTTGAGCCAATTTGCCTTTGGCATGAAGGTTGCCTTCGACGATGTAGTCCACAAGGGAATTCGCAACATCACACCAGAAGACGTAGCTGTAGCTCAAGACCTTGGCTATGTAGTGAAATTGGTTGGTTCTATTGAGGAAACTCCTTCAGGAATTGCTGCGGAAGTAACTCCAACTTTCCTTCCTAAAGCGCATCCACTCGCTAGTGTGAATGGGGTGATGAACGCTGTCTTTGTAGAATCTATCGGTATCGGTGAGTCTATGTACTATGGACCAGGTGCTGGTCAAAAACCAACTGCAACGAGTGTGGTAGCAGATATTGTCCGTATCGTTCGTCGCTTGAATGATGGAACAATTGGAAAAGACTTCAACGAATACAGCCGCGACTTGGTTTTGGCAAATCCAGAAGATGTTAAAGCAAACTACTATTTCTCAATCTTGGCTCCAGACTCAAAAGGTCAGGTCTTGAAATTGGCTGAAATCTTCAATGCTCAAGATATTTCTTTCAAGCAAATCCTCCAAGATGGCAAAGAGGGTGACAAGGCGCGTGTTGTGATCATTACACATAAGATCAATAAAGCTCAGCTTGAAAATGTCTCAGCTGAATTGAAGAAGGTTTCAGAATTCGACCTCTTGAATACCTTCAAGGTGCTAGGAGAATAAGATGAAGATTATTGTACCTGCAACCAGTGCCAATATCGGGCCAGGTTTTGACTCGGTCGGTGTAGCTGTAACCAAGTATCTTCAAATTGAGGTCTGCGAAGAACGAGATGAGTGGCTGATTGAACACCAGATTGGCAAATGGATTCCCCACGATGAGCGTAATCTCTTGCTCAAAATTGCTTTGCAAATTGTTCCAGACTTGCAACCAAGACGTTTGAAAATGACCAGTGATGTTCCCTTGGCGCGTGGTTTGGGTTCTTCCAGCTCGGTTATTGTTGCTGGGATTGAACTAGCCAACCAACTGGGTCAGCTCAACTTGTCAGATCATGAAAAATTGCAGTTGGCGACTAAGATTGAAGGACATCCTGACAATGTGGCTCCAGCCATTTATGGTAATCTCGTTATTGCAAGCTCTGTTGATGGACAAGTTTCTGCTATCGTAGCAGACTTCCCAGAGTGTGATTTTCTAGCCTATATTCCAAACTATGAATTGCGTACTCGAGACAGCCGTGGCGTCTTGCCTAAGAAATTGTCTTACAAGGAAGCTGTTACGGCTAGTTCTATCGCCAATGTGGCGGTTGCGGCTTTGTTAGCAGGAGATATGGTGACAGCTGGGCAAGCAATCGAGGGAGACCTCTTCCACGAACGTTACCGTCAGGACTTGGTGAGAGAATTCGCGACGATTAAGCAAGTAGCCAAAGAGAATGGTGCCTATGCGACCTATCTCTCTGGTGCCGGACCGACAGTTATGGTCTTGGCCTCTCATGACAAGATGCCAGCCATTAAGGCAGAATTGGAAAAGCAACTCTTCAAAGGCAAACTGCATGATTTGAAAGTTGATACCCAAGGTGTCCGTGTCCAAGCAAAATAAAGAATAGAAGATAGGATGGGGAAACTCTCGACCAGAGGGCTTCCTATCCTTTTTTTGAAAAGAGGTTTATACTCAAAGAAAATCAAAGAGCAAACTAGGAAGCTAGCCGCAGGCTACTCAAAACAGTGTTTTGAGGTTGCAGATGTAAGCTGACGTGGTTTGAAGAGATTTTCGAAGAGTATTAGTTAAAAACTTGATAAAGGAGAAATAAAGATGGCAGAAATTTATCTAGCAGGTGGTTGTTTTTGGGGCTTAGAGGAGTATTTTTCACGAATTTCTGGAGTGCTAGCAACCAGTGTTGGCTACGCTAATGGACAAGTTGAAACGACCAATTACCAGTTGCTAAAGGAAACAGACCATGCAGAAACGGTTCAAGTAATTTACGATGAGAAAGCAGTGTCACTCAGAGAGATTTTACTTTATTATTTCCGTGTTATTGATCCATTATCAGTCAATCAACAAGGAAATGACCGTGGACGTCAGTATCGGACTGGTATATATTACCAGGACGAAGCAGACTTGCCAGCTATCTTCACAGTGGTGCAGGAGCAGGAGCGCATGCTAGGTCGAAAGATTGCAGTAGAAGTGGAGAAACTTCGCCACTATATTCTGGCTGAAGATTACCACCAAGACTATCTTAAGAAGAATCCTTCAGGTTACTGTCATATCGATGTGACCGATGCTGATAAGCCATTGATTGATGTCTCTAACTATGAAAAGCCTAGTCAAGAGGTGTTAAAGGAAAGCTTAACTGAAGAGTCCTATCGTGTTACCCAAGAAGCTGCTACAGAGGCTCCATTTACCAATGCCTATGACCAAACCTTTGAAGAAGGAATTTATGTAGACATCACGACAGGTGAGCCACTCTTTTTTGCCAAGGATAAGTTTGCCTCAGGTTGTGGTTGGCCAAGTTTTAGCCGTCCGATTTCCAAGGAATTGATTCATTATTACAAGGACATGAGTCATGGAATGGAGCGAATCGAGGTTCGTTCTCGGTTAGGAAATGCTCACTTGGGTCATGTTTTCACAGATGGACCTCGGGAGTTAGGTGGCCTCCGTTACTGTATCAATTCGGCTTCCTTGCGTTTTGTGGCCAAGGATGAGATGGAAGAAGCAGGATATGGCTATCTACTGCCATACTTAAACAAATAAAACAGAGAGGGTGGGTACTTCCCACTTTCTTCATTTATAGAAAACGAATAGAAGGGATTTATGAAACACCTATTATCTTACTTCAAACTTTACATCAAGGAATCAATTTTAGCACCCTTGTTCAAGTTACTAGAAGCTGTTTTTGAGCTCCTGGTTCCCATGGTGATTGCAGAGATTGTTGACCAATCCTTGCCCCAGAAAAATCAAGGTCATCTCTGGATGCAGATTGGCTTGCTCCTTATCTTTGCAGTGATTGGTGTTGTAGTGGCCTTAATAGCCCAGTTCTACTCAGCTAAGGCTGCGGTTGGATTTGCCAAGGAATTGACAAACGATCTTTATCGTCATATTCTTTCCTTACCCAAGAACAGCAGAGACCGTCTGACAACTTCGAGTTTGGTGACTCGCTTGACTTCGGATACCTACCAGATTCAGACTGGTATCAATCAATTCCTGCGTCTCTTTTTGCGAGCGCCCATTATCGTTTTTGGTGCCATTTTTATGGCTTATCGAATTTCAGCTGAGTTGACTTTCTGGTTCTTAGTCATGGTTGCCATTTTGACCATTGTCATTGTAGGGTTATCTCGATTGGTCAATCCTCTCTACAGTAGTCTCAGAAAGAAAACGGACCAACTGGTTCAGGAAACGCGCCAGCAATTGCAAGGGATGCGGGTTATTCGTGCTTTTGGTCAAGAAAAACGAGAGTTACAGATTTTTCAAACCCTTAACCAAGTTTATGCTAGATTACAAGAGAAAACAGGTTTCTGGTCTAGTTTATTAACACCCCTGACCTATCTGATTGTAAATGGAACTCTCCTCGTCATTATCTGGCAAGGCTATCTTTCAATTCAAGGAGGTTTACTCAGTCAAGGTGCCCTGATTGCCCTCATCAACTATCTCCTACAGATTTTGGTGGAATTGGTCAAGCTAGCCATGCTGATAAATTCTCTCAACCAGTCCTATATCTCAGCCAAGCGAATCGAGGAAGTCTTTGCCGAAACTCCAGAGTATATTCATTCAGAGTTAGAACAAAAGCAAGTTACCAGCGATAAGGTTTTGCAAGTTCAAGAATTGACCTTTACTTATCCTGATGCAGCTCAGCCTTCTTTGAGAGACATTTCCTTTGATATGACTCAAGGGCAAATCCTTGGTATCATTGGGGGAACTGGTTCCGGTAAATCAAGCTTGGTACAAGTCTTACTTGGACTTTATCCAACAGACAAGGGGAGCATTGACCTTTATCGAGATGGATCTAGTCCTCGTAATTTGGAGGAATGGCGGTCCTGGATTGCTTATGTACCCCAAAAAGTCGAACTCTTTAAAGGAACCATTCGTTCCAACTTGACTCTAGGTTTAGATCAAGAACTAACTGACCAAGAACTCTGGCAGGCCTTGGAAATTGCGCAAGCTAAGAATTTTGTCAGTGAAAAGGAAGGACTTTTGGATGCCCTAGTTGAGGCGGGGGGGCGAAATTTCTCAGGTGGACAAAAACAAAGGTTGTCTATCGCCCGAGCAGTTTTGCGCCAAGCTCCATTTCTCATCTTAGATGATGCAACCTCGGCCCTCGACACCATTACCGAGTCCAAGCTCTTGAAAGCTATTCGAGAAAATCTGCCTAACACGAGCTTAATCTTGATTTCTCAACGGACATCGACACTTCAGATGGCTGACCAGATTCTCCTCTTGGAAAAAGGTGAGCTCCTAGCTGTTGGTAAGCACGAGGATTTGATGAAGACTAGTCAAGTCTATCGTGAAATCAATGCATCTCAACATGGAAAGGAGGACTAGCATGAGACGACAAACTGCAAATCAAACACTCACACGTTTGGCCATAGACTTAGCCAGCCATCCTTTCCTCCTTTTCCTAGCCTTTCTAGGAACTATTGCCCAAGTTGGTTTATCGATATACCTACCTATCTTGATTGGGCAGGTCATCGACCAAGTCCTAGTTGCTGGTTCTTCACCAGTTTTTTGGCAGATTTTCCTCCAGATGATTTTGGTAGTCATAGGAAATACACTGGTGCAATGGATCAATCCCCTTCTCTATAATCGTCTAATCTTCTCTTATACCAGAGACTTGCGAGAGCGAATCATCCATAAGCTCCATCGGTTACCGATTGCTTTTGTGGATCGGCAAGGAAGTGGAGAGATGGTGAGTCGTGTGACCACAGACATAGAACAGTTGGCAGCTGGCTTGACCATGATTTTTAACCAATTTTTTATTGGCGTCTTGATGATTTTGGTTAGTATTCTAGCTATGCTTCAAATTCATCTCCTCATGACTCTCTTAGTCTTGCTGTTGACACCACTGTCTATGGTGATTTCACGCTTTATTGCCAAACGGTCCTATCATCTCTTCCAGAAGCAAACAGAGACTAGGGGAATTCAGACTCAGTTGATTGAAGAATCTCTTAGCCAGCAGACTATTATCCAGTCCTTCAATGCTCAGAAAGAGTTTATCCAAAGACTGCACGAGGCGAATGGCAACTACGCAGGCTATTCTCAGTCAGCCATCTTTTATTCATCAACGGTTAATCCTTCAACTCGCTTTGTCAATGCGCTCATTTACGCTCTTCTTGCTGGAGTAGGAGCTTATCGTATCATGATGGGGTCAACCTTGACCATTGGTCGTTTAGTGACTTTTTTGAACTATGTTCAACAGTATACTAAGCCCTTTAACGATATTTCTTCAGTTCTAGCTGAGTTGCAAAGTGCTCTGGCTTGTGCAGAGCGTGTCTATGCTGTCTTAGAAAGCTCTGAGGTAGCTGAAACAGGCAAGGAAGTCTTGACCAGTGACCAAGTCAAGGGTGCCATTTCCTTTAAACATGTTTCTTTTGGCTACCATTCAGAAAAAATCTTGATTAAGGATTTGTCTATCGATATTCCGGTTGGTAGCAAGGTGGCCATCGTTGGTCCGACAGGTGCCGGAAAATCAACTCTTATCAATCTCCTCATGCGTTTTTACCCTATTAACTCAGGAGATATCTTGCTGGATGGTCAATCCATTTATGATTATACCCGAGCATCATTGAGACAGCAGTTTGGGATGGTGCTCCAAGAAACCTGGCTCAAACAAGGAACTATTCATGACAACATTGCCTTTGGAAATCCTGATGCCAGTCGGGAGCAAGTGATTGCTGCTGCAAAGGCAGCCAATGCGGACTTTTTCATCCAACAGTTGCCACAGGGTTACGATACCAAGTTGGAAAATGCAGAAGAATCTCTCTCTGTCGGTCAGGCCCAGCTCTTGACCATCGCCCGAGTCTTTCTAGCTATCCCTAAGATTCTTATCTTAGACGAGGCGACGTCCTCCATCGATACGCGGACAGAAGTGCTGGTACAGGATGCCTTTGCTAAACTCATGAAGGGGCGCACTAGCTTTATCATTGCCCACCGTTTGTCAACCATTCAGGATGCGGATTTGATTCTTGTCTTGGTGGATGGTGATATTGTTGAGTATGGGAACCATCAGAACCTCATGGCTAGAAAAGGCAAGTATTACCAAATGCAGCAAGCAGCATCTTTTAGCTCAGAATAAGCCTTCCTCTTTTGAAATTTTATAGACGAAAAAAGTTGCCTTCGGGTGACTTTTTTGTTACAATAGCTAGAAAAATTATTCACTGTAAATTGTCTTATAGAAAAGGAGCCTAGAATGAAAGTCTATCAGCATGTAAATATCGTGACTTGTGACCAAGATTTCCATGTTTATTTGAATGGAATCTTAGCAGTTAAGGATTCTCAAATCGTCTATGTCGGTCAAGAGAAGCCAGAGATTTTAGAACAAGCTGAGCAGATTATAGACTATCAGGGAGCCTGGATTATGCCGGGATTGGTCAATTGCCACACCCATTCTGCTATGACAGGCTTGAGAGGAATTCGAGATGACAGTAATCTCCATGAATGGCTCAATGACTATATCTGGCCAGCAGAAGCTGAGTTTACTCCAGACATGACTACCAAGGCAGTCAAAGAAGCGCTGACAGAAATGCTCCAGTCGGGAACAACAACCTTCAACGATATGTATAATCCCAATGGAGTGGAGATTGAGCAGATTTATCAGGCAGTCGAGGCTTCCAAGATGCGTTGTTATTTCTCACCGACCCTCTTTTCTTCAGATACAGAAACAACTGATGAGACTATAAGCAGAACACGAGCTATCATCGAGGAAATCTTAGGATATGAAAATCCAAATTTCAAGGTAATGGTAGCCCCGCATTCTCCCTACAGCTGTAGTAGAGACTTGCTGGAAGAGAGCTTAGATATGGCAAAAGAGCTGGATATTCCCATCCATATCCATGTGGCGGAGACCAAGGAGGAGTCAGGCATTCTCCTGAAACGCTACGGCAAACGCCCTCTCGCCTTTCTAGAAGAATTGGGTTACTTAGATCATCCGTCTGTCTTTGCTCATGGGGTCGAATTAAACGAGAAAGAAATTGAACGTTTGGCAACCTCTAAAGTAGCTATAGCCCATAATCCTATTAGTAACCTCAAATTGGCCTCAGGAATTGCTCCCATCATCCAACTGCAAAAAGCAGGGGTAGCAGTCGGAATTGCGACTGACTCGGTAGCTTCTAATAATAATTTAGACATGTTTGAGGAAGGACGAACTGCAGCCCTTCTTCAGAAGATGAAAAGTGGAGATGCCAGCCAATTTCCTATCGAAACAGCTCTCAAGGCACTAACAATCGAAGGGGCTAAGGCCCTAGGAATGGAAAATCAGATAGGAAGTCTAGAAGTCGGTAAGCAGGCAGATTTTCTGGTTATTCAACCACAAGGAAAAATTCATCTCCAACCTCAGGAAAATATGCTCTCTCACCTGGTTTATGCTGTCAAATCTAGTGATGTAGATGATGTTTATATCGCAGGAGAGCAGGTCGTTAAACAGGGTCAAGTCTTGACAGTAGAACTTTAAAAGAAAAATCACGAAAAATTTTAAAAAAAGTTTGCAAAAATCTTGCATTCTTTTTTTAACTATGCTATACTTATATACGGTTTGAAAAAACTGCCTAAGACAGTAGGGGAGCTCGACTCATAAATATCCTACCGAGGACAAAACGTATCATGTAAAAAGAAGCGTATTGTACTTTCGTGTCTAGGTTTGGGCGCGTTTTTCTTTTGGAAAAATTCCCCAAGCAAAATAATTACGGAGGTGAACACACTAATGAGTGAAGCAATTATTGCTAAAAAAGCGGAACTAGTTGACGTAGTAGCTGAAAAAATGAAAGCTGCTGCATCTATCGTCGTTGTAGACGCTCGTGGTTTGACAGTTGAGCAAGATACAGTTCTTCGTCGTGAGCTTCGTGGAAGCGAAGTTGAGTATAAAGTTATTAAAAACTCAATCTTGCGTCGTGCAGCTGAAAAAGCTGGTCTTGAAGATCTTGCATCAGTATTTGTTGGACCATCTGCAGTAGCATTTTCTAACGAAGATGTTATCGCACCAGCGAAAATCTTGAACGACTTTTCTAAAAACGCTGAAGCACTTGAAATCAAAGGTGGTGCAATCGAAGGCGCTGTCGCATCTAAAGAAGAGATTCTTGCTCTTGCAACTCTTCCAAACCGCGAAGGACTTCTTTCTATGCTCCTTTCTGTACTTCAAGCGCCAGTGCGCAACGTTGCTCTTGCAGTCAAAGCGGTTGCAGACAACAAAGAAGACGCAGCTTAATCTTAAGCTACGCAGCGTAGCCTAGCTACAAAAAATATTATAAACTTAAAAACATATTTGGAGGAAATAACAATGGCATTGAACATTGAAAACATTATTGCTGAAATTAAAGAAGCTTCAATCCTTGAATTGAACGACCTTGTAAAAGCTATCGAAGAAGAATTTGGTGTAACTGCAGCTGCTCCTGTAGCTGTTGCTGCAGCTGGTGCTGCTGACGCTGGTGCTGCTAAAGATTCATTCGACGTTGAATTGACATCTGCAGGCGACAAAAAAGTTGGCGTTATCAAAGTTGTACGTGAAATCACAGGTCTTGGTCTTAAAGAAGCTAAAGAACTTGTTGACGGTGCACCAGCACTTGTTAAAGAAGGCGTTGCAACTGCAGAAGCTGAAGAAATCAAAGCTAAATTGGAAGAAGCTGGAGCTTCAGTTACTCTTAAATAAGAGGCATATACCAATTAGAATTCGGAATACTATAGTATCAGCCTTTTAGAATCGTGAACACATTTTAGAAACTGATAAATTTATTTAGTTTCCTACCAAAAACCCTACCAAAAATTAATTTGGCAGGGTTTTTCTTTTTATGTACCAGGGGGCAAAAAAAGGAATAAATATAGTTAATTGAAACAAGAATAAGACAAAAGAGCCTCAAAAAAAGTATTGCAACTTGGTAATACCTTTTTGAGGTG
>CAUQGR010000063.1:0-9223 GCA_963517545.1 uncultured Streptococcus sp.
TTGCAATACTTTTTTTGAGGCTCTTTTGTCTTGTTCTTGTTTCAATTAACTATAACTTCCACCATAGTGGAACTTAATCTGAAACGCTTTCAGATGAGGGGATTTTGTGCGCTCTTTTTTTCGATTCATTTTGACTACAAAAGCGATGAAATCAAGCATGATTAAAACCAGTGGAACTTACCCTGACACGGATTTCCACTGGTTTTTAGGCTTTTTATCAGACTAACTTCCACTTAGATTAGTAGTAGAACTTAGTTTGGGAATTTACCAAAATTCTCCTGTCAGTCCTAGCAGACAGGAGAATGTGTTAAATATCAATCTCAAATGGTTCGTCAATGGTTTCTGATACGTATTTTCCGTCTTTTTTCCGTTGCTTGACACATTCTGTGAGGAGATACTCGATTTGCCCATTGACTGAACGAAAGTCGTCTTCTGCCCATGATGCGAGTGCAGCGTATAACTTTGTTGAGAGTCGAAGGGGGATCTGCTTTTTTTTAGCTTCAGCCATCTTTAGTAAAGACTTCCTGTGTTGACAATTGGTTGTGCATCATGATTACCACAGAGAACGACTAGGAGATTTGAAACCATGGCAGCTTTTCGTTCTTCGTCTAGCTCTACCAATTCCCCTTCATTGAGACGTTCCAGGGCCATTTCAACCATTCCTACAGCGCCGTCTACAATCATCTTACGGGCATCAATAATGGCAGATGCTTGTTGACGTTGAAGCATGACAGCTGCAATTTCTGGTGCATAAGCTAGGTAAGTGATACGTGCTTCAAGGATTTCCAAGCCAGCATCTTCCACGCGACTTTGAATTTCTTCACGAATACGGTTAGCAACAATTTCGCTAGAGCCACGGAGACTACCTTCATCGGCTTGCCCGTCACCTGTAGTATCCACATTAGGAGAGACATCGTAAGGATAGATGCGGACAATATTTCGGAGGGCGCTATCACATTGCAATGAAAGATATTCTTTGTAGTTATCAACGTTGAAAACTGCCTTAGCAGTATCGACTACACGCCAAGTAACGGCAATTCCGATTTCTACAGGATTTCCTAGACAATCATTGATTTTTTGGCGAGAATTGCTCAAGGTCATGACCTTGAGGGAAATCTGTTTCTTGCTAATTTCAAGATTTACATCATTGCCATTTGATGATTTAGAACCTAAAAAAGGAGATTTCGTGCTAACGTCACCACTTTGACCAAGTCGAGTGTGATTTGCAGGGTTGACTGCTACGCTGAAGGGATTGACAAAGTAAAAACCAGGTTCTTTGATGGTACCTGTATAGTTACCAAAAAGAGTCAAAACCAGAGCTTCCTGAGGTTTGACAACTTTTAAACCAGCATGAGCTAGGCCTGCAATTAAGCTTAATAAAGGTCCGATAATAATTCCAAAAATGTTTTCCGAACCAATACCCATTATAAATATAAAGATACCAAGTACGAGCGTCAATTCAATGAGAATCAATGCGAATACACCATTTGGTTTTGAATTGATTAGTTTTTCAGTCATAAGAATGACCTCCTATTATTTGATATCTAAATGATATCACTTTAATTTATAAAGTCAAGAAATAAATGTAACATTTTTAAAGAAAATATTACTGTATAGAATTTTCTGAAAATTCAAGAATTTTCTTCTGTTCATTGCCTTTAAAATGTGCTATAATAGTAAAAACTTAAATGGGAGGGAACAAATGACTGAATTAGATAAACGTCACCGCAGTAGCATTTATGACAGCATGGTAAAATCGCCAAACCGTGCCATGCTTCGTGCGACTGGTATGACAGATAAGGACTTTGAAACACCGATTGTGGGAGTGATTTCGACTTGGGCGGAAAATACACCATGTAATATCCACTTGCATGATTTTGGGAAATTGGCTAAAGAAGGTGTCAAATCTGCAGGTGCTTGGCCTGTACAATTTGGGACTATCACTGTAGCGGACGGGATTGCCATGGGAACGCCTGGTATGCGTTTCTCCTTGACATCTCGTGATATCATCGCGGACTCAATCGAGGCGGCTATGGGTGGGCACAACGTGGATGCCTTCGTCGCTATCGGTGGCTGTGACAAGAACATGCCTGGATCTATGATTGCTATTGCTAATATGGATATCCCAGCTATTTTCGCTTATGGTGGAACTATTGCACCGGGAAATCTTGATGGCAAAGACATCGACTTGGTTTCTGTTTTTGAGGGGATCGGAAAATGGAACCACGGTGATATGACAGCTGAGGACGTGAAACGTCTTGAATGTAATGCCTGCCCTGGGCCTGGTGGCTGTGGTGGTATGTATACTGCTAATACCATGGCGACTGCTATTGAAGTTTTAGGTATGAGTTTGCCAGGGTCATCCTCTCACCCAGCTGAATCAGCTGACAAGAAAGAAGATATCGAAGCAGCAGGACGTGCTGTTGTTAAGATGTTGGAACTTGGTCTCAAACCATCAGATATCTTGACTCGTGAAGCCTTTGAAGATGCCATCACTGTAACTATGGCTCTCGGTGGTTCTACAAACGCCACTCTTCACTTGCTTGCCATTGCCCATGCTGCCAATGTTGATTTGTCACTTGAGGACTTTAATACGATTCAAGAGCGTGTGCCTCACTTGGCCGACTTGAAACCATCTGGCCAGTATGTCTTCCAAGACCTCTACGAAGTCGGTGGTGTGCCTGCGGTTATGAAGTACTTGCTGGCGAATGGTTTCCTTCATGGAGACCGCATCACATGTACTGGTAAGACTGTAGCTGAAAACTTGGCTGACTTTGCAGACCTTACACCAGGTCAAAAAGTTATCATGCCTCTTGAAAATCCAAAACGTGCGGACGGTCCATTGATTATCTTGAACGGGAACCTTGCACCTGATGGAGCGGTTGCCAAAGTATCAGGTGTTAAAGTGCGTCGTCACGTTGGACCAGCTAAGGTCTTTGACTCAGAAGAAGATGCTATTCAGGCCGTTCTGACAGATGAAATCGTTGATGGCGATGTAGTCGTTGTTCGTTTCGTTGGACCTAAAGGTGGTCCTGGTATGCCTGAGATGCTGTCACTTTCATCAATGATCGTTGGTAAAGGTCAAGGAGACAAGGTTGCCCTCTTGACAGATGGCCGTTTCTCTGGTGGTACTTATGGTCTGGTTGTTGGACATATCGCTCCTGAAGCTCAGGATGGTGGACCAATTGCCTACCTTCGTACAGGCGATATCGTTACGGTTGACCAAGATACCAAAGAAATTTCCATGGCCGTATCCGAAGAAGAACTTGAAAAACGCAAGGCAGAAACAACCTTGCCACCACTTTACAGCCGTGGTGTCCTCGGTAAATATGCTCATATCGTATCATCTGCTTCACGCGGAGCCGTGACAGACTTCTGGAATATGGACAAGTCAGGTAAAAAATAAACTCAAAAAGCAAGCCAATTTTAGCTTGCTTTTTTTTATCTTCAAAAGTGATTTGCCTGCTTATACTCAATGAAAATCAAAGAGCAAACTAGAAAGCTAGGCGCAGGTTGCTCAAAACACTGTTTTGAGGTCGCAGATAGAACTGACGAAGTCAGCTCAAAACACTGTTTTGAGGTCGCAGATAGAACTGACGAAGTCAGTAACATATACCTACGACAAGCCGACGCTGACGTGGTTTGAAGAGATTTTTGAAGAGTATTAACGAGGTGGTAGTCCAAGGGCAATACGGCCATAGCGACTGATTCGTGTGATTTTCCAAGCGGGCGACCAGGTAACTTCAACCTTGACATCTTCGATACCCTCGATTTGTTTCAGACCTGCCACGATTTCGATAGGCAGGCTTTCGGCGCAATCGCAGGCAGTGTCGGTGAAGGTCATGACAATCTTGCAGAGACCCGTTTCGTCCAGATTGATTTCATAAATCAGCCCTAGATTGTAAACATCCAATTCCACATCTGTATCAAAAACCTTCTCTAGTTTTTCGATAATTTGGTCTTGCAAGGCCAAAGCACGGTCATTGATTTTGATATCGTCTCTCATTACAGTCCCTCCACGTGATAAATATCCTCTATTTTCTCATAATTCTGACAATTTGGCAAGTTTTTGATGAATTTTCTGAAAAATATGATAAAATGAAGAAAATACTGAATCAAGGGGAAGCCTATGGAGCAGATTGGAAAAGTCTTTAGACAATTACGAGAGTCAAGAAATATCTCGCTGAGACAAGCAACTGGGGGACAATTTTCGCCGTCTATGTTATCTCGCTTTGAAACAGGTCAGAGTGAGCTTTCGGTGGAAAAGTTTCTATTCGCCCTAGAAAATATATCTGCCAGTGTGGAGGAAATCCTCTTTCTGGCGAGAGGTTTTCAGTATGATACAGATTCTGAGTTGAGAAAAGAAATCATAGATGTCTTGGATCCAAAGAATATAGCTCCGCTTGAGGACTTGTATCGCAGGGAGTATCAAAAGCATGCCCATTCTCACAATAAACAGAAACATATTCTAAATGCCATTATTATCAAGTCTTATATGAAGAGCATGGATGAAAGGGTTGAGTTAACGGTAGAGGAAGCGAAAGTCCTTCATGACTACTTGTTTTCTACCGAGATTTGGGGAATCTATGAACTTAATTTGTTTTCAGTCAGTTCACCATTCTTATCTGTTTCCCTTTTTACTAGATATGTACGAGAAATGGTCCGCAAATCTGATTTTCTAATGGAAATGTCTGGAAACCGAAACCTTTTTCACACTATGCTATTGAATGGTTTTTTAGCCAGTATTGAGTGTGAAGAATTTACCAATGCCTCTTATTTTAAACGTGTCATCAAAGAGCATTTCTACAAGGAAAATGAAACCTATTTCCGAATGGTCTATTTGTGGGCGGAAGGCCTCCTTGATAGCAAGCAAGGCAGAGTCAAGGAAGGTCAGAAAAAGATGGAGGATGCTGTCCATATTTTTGAGATGCTTGGCTGTAACAAATCCGCCGAATACTATCGAAAAACGACCGATTGTTGAATATCTGCAAATCAAGAAAATAATTTGAAATTTTAAGCGATAGAACTCTTGCCCTCTCTTAGGTCATCAAAGAGATTTTATCATTGTTTTGCTTATTTTGTGTGTTGCATATATTCAAAAAAATTTCTCGCTAATTCATAAGTGCTATACTATGGTCATACTTCATATTGAACTTATAACAAGAAGGGAGATTATCTATGAAATTATTGTTTAGAAATCAAGCTTATCGACTCTTGACTTTGTCACGCTTTTTCAATGCTTTTGGTGCTTCGATTTTTAACCTGGTATTTATCGTCTATGCATCGACCTTACCACAAGCATCTTTTGCGGTTGCTATGGCGAATATTGTCATGATTCTTCCGACTCTCTTTACAGTTTTTGTAGGGATTCGGGCAGATTACACGAGGGACAAGGTCAAATGGATGATCTATAGCGGTTTGTTTCAGGCGATTTTATTTTTTCTAGCAGCCCTAGTTGTTCAGCAAGCTAGTCTCTTTGCCTTTTCTAGCCTGTGTTTGATCAATGTCATTAGTGATGTCATCAGTGATTTTGCTGGTGGTTTGCGCATGCCTCTCATTAAGGAAAAAGTAGCTGAAGATGATCTGATGGAGGCTTATTCTTTTTCACAGTTCATCACCTATATTTCAGCTATTGGTGGTCAAGCTTTTGGAGTATGGCTCTTAGGTCTATCGGTCAACAATTTTTCCCTCGTTGCGGGAATCAATGCCTGTTTTTTCCTAGTATCAGCCGTTATCCTCTTTTTAGGAAAAAGCAAATTGAGCCTGTCAATGTCATCTGCTGATGGTGAATTTCTAAAAAATGAGAAGCTTCCGATCAAAGAGCAGTTCCTAACGATTTATCGAAATTTACGTCTCGTTTTTCTTAAAGGTGGACAGAAAAACTTTGGATTCATGATCTTTGCTGTCTTGCTTATCAATGCCTTGGGTGGCGCTTTAGGAAGCATCTATAACATCTTCTTTTTGAGCCATTCTCTTTTGGACTTTTCTTACACAGAGGCATTATTTATCAGTCAATTCTGTGCTTTGTTAGCAATCATCATCAGTAGCCTTACGGGCAATGATTATTTTGGGAAGCAGTCCTTGCCTAGATTGATGATGTGGGTGACATTAGGAGTCAGTCTAGTTGGTCTAGCTAACGTATTCAATCAAGTCATGCTTGGCTTGCTATTTCTCTTTTTAACTCTGTATGTTTCTGGTAAAGTTCCACCAAAGATTAATGCCATGCTCCTGAAAAATCTAGCTCCAGAGGTTCTAGCTCGTACCAGTAATTTTTTAGGTTTATTGTTTACCTTATCCATACCTGTGGGAACAGCTTGTTTTTCACTAGTAGCCGTATGGAATATACAGTTGACTTGGATGCTATTTGTTGGCCTTTCCTTGCTAGCTATTCTTTTGACGATTCTTAATCTCAAAAATGATATCTAATACTCTTCGAAAATCTCTTCAAACCACGTCAGCGTCGCCTTACCGTACTCAAGTACAGATTGCGGCTAACTTCCTAGTTTGCTTTTTGATTTTCATTGAGTATAAATCCTAATTTTTTTCATACTGTTTTAATCCCTCTATTTATGGTAAAATAAGACTATTAAGTTTAAAGAGGATTCCCTATGAAATTACAAAAACCAAAAGGAACGCAGGATATTTTACCTGCTGAATCTGCCAAGTGGCAGTACGTTGAGGGCTTTGCCCGTGAGATTTTCAAGCGCTATAACTATGCAGAAGTGCGCACGCCTATTTTTGAGCATTACGAGGTTATCAGTCGCTCTGTCGGAGATACAACGGATATCGTAACCAAGGAAATGTATGACTTCTATGACAAGGGTGACCGTCATATTACTCTCCGTCCAGAAGGAACAGCGCCCGTTGTCCGTTCCTACGTGGAAAATAAACTCTTTGCCCCAGAAGTACAAAAGCCAAGTAAGTTCTACTACATGGGCCCTATGTTCCGCTATGAGCGTCCACAGGCAGGGCGTTTGCGCCAGTTCCACCAGATTGGTGTTGAGTGTTTTGGCTCTAGCAATCCAGCTACCGATGTGGAAACGATTGCGATGGCAGCCCATTTCTTGAAAGAAATAGGTATCCAAGGTGTCAAATTACATCTTAACACTCTTGGAAATCCTGAGAGTCGTGCGGCCTACCGCCAAGCCTTGATTGACTATTTGACACCGCTCAAGGAGACCTTGTCTAAGGATAGCCAACGTCGTTTGGAGGAAAATCCTCTCCGTGTCTTGGACTCTAAGGAAAAAGAAGACAAGGTGGCTGTAGAGAATGCACCTTCTATCTTGGACTTCCTTGATGAAGAAAGCCAAGCACACTTTGATGCTGTGCGTCAGATGTTGGAAAATCTTGGAGTAGACTATATCATCGATACCAATATGGTGCGTGGTCTGGACTACTACAATCACACTATTTTCGAGTTTATCACTGAGATTGAGGGCAATGACCTGACAGTCTGTGCGGGTGGTCGCTACGATGGTTTGGTTGCTTACTTTGGAGGTCCTGAAACTGCTGGATTTGGTTTTGGACTTGGTGTAGAGCGTCTGCTTCTCATTCTTGAAAAGCAAGGTGTGGCCCTCCCTATCGAAAACGCCCTAGATGTCTATATCGCAGTCTTGGGTCAAGGGGCAAATGTCAAGGCATTGGAGTTGGTACAAGCCCTTCGCCAACAAGGTTTCAAAGTAGAGCGTGATTACCTCAACCGTAAACTCAAAGCTCAATTCAAGTCAGCCGATGTCTTTGCGGCTAAGACCCTTATCACCCTAGGAGAGAGCGAAGTCGAAAGCGGACAAGTGACGGTCAAGAACAATCAAACACGAGAAGAAGTGCAAGTGTCACTTGAAGCAATCAGTCAAAACTTCTCAGAAATCTTTGAAAAACTAGGATTTTAATAACAGATAAAGTGGTCAGGAACCTAATCCTGACCTTTTTCTTTTGCAAAATGACAAAAATCATAAACTTTTTGACAAATATGCTTGTCAAAAAGAAAAAGATGTGTTACAATGTAAGCAAGTTAAGAAATAAAGAAATAGGAGGGCGCCACATGTGGGTATGGATTTTTTTCCCTTTTCTCGTCTTGATTTATAGTAGTCAATCTAAAAAAATCAAGCGGTTAGAGAAGAGGTTAAAGGTAATCGAAAGAAAAGAGAAAGGAAATATAGATATGTCAAGATTATTGCAAGAATTAATTGGGAAAAATCCAACAATCGTTGGACAAGTGTTTGGAACATCTTTATGGGAAGTTGTGGATGTTGATGAGGAATGGGTCAAACTACGTCATGTTGATAAAAAGGGGAAAGAAAAATTCAAGTTGCAACGTATTGAGGATATCCAAACTGTTGAATTTGACGGAAAGTAGGTGTGTAACATGCAACTAAAAAATCGTCTAAAAGAGCTTCGGGCTCGCGATGGCCTTAATCAAACCGAACTAGCCAAGCTAGCAGAGGTTTCCAGACAGACTATCAGCCTATTAGAACGGGACGAATACACCCCGTCCGTTGTGATTGCCTTGAAAATATCTCAGATTTTCAACGAAACAGTCGAATCGGTATTTCGCTTGGAGGAGGACGAGTGATGAACAAGTATAGAGTGATTTATTATATGAGTGTTCTTGCCCTTATTGTGAATGCTTTCGCTATGGTTGGAACATTACTGGGGTGGTTCTATTTTGTTGAAAGTAAGTATTTGTTTTGGGTTAACTTAGTCCTCTTATCCATTTTCAATCGGTTGGAGAAAAAGGAGAAAAATGATGAGCAAGTATAAAGTGATCTATTATGTAGTTGCCATAGCTCTATTAGTCAGCCTGTGTCTACTAATTGGAACAAATCTAGGATGGTTTGATCTCTATTACAGCGACCAATTTGTTTGGGCCTACTTTGCTCTCATCCCAGTAATTGAATGGATTGAAAAGAAATCCAAAAATCTAGCAAGTGAAAAAGGAGAATGAAAATGAAAAAGAAAAATAAAGGTGGATTGTTATTTTTAATGTCTGTTGTCTTTGGAGGTTTCTTGGGCGGTTTTGTAGGGATGTTTAAGGCTGCTACCGAATCCCACGAAATTATGTTAGATGTGAAAGTCTTGATACCATGGATATCAGCTATTTGTTTACTGATAGGTTTCATTAGTCTTCTTTTGACTTTCAATTTCCTAAAGAAAAGCAGAAAATTTCACTCCTTGTATCAAGAGGAAATGGATGATGATCTGAATGAAACCTATTATGTGCAGA
>CAUQGR010000064.1:0-9132 GCA_963517545.1 uncultured Streptococcus sp.
TAAATCGATTTAGTGGACCTAAAATAGCAGAACAAGTCAGCAAAACTTGATAAGATTTTTGATAGGCCTCTAAACCAAAGCCCGTATAGTCTTGAGTGTAAGTTACTTAGATTACTTTGCAATCAAGTGACTTGAGGATTACGACCAGCCCCTAAGCCAATTAATAGATTTGGCTGACCAATTTAATGAAGCGTTTAGGAAAGTGTCTCTAGTTACGACGTTCTGGAACATAAATCGATAATATTTATGTCCCAGAACTGGTGAAGCATCTAGCCAAATACCTGATAGGATTTGGTCTTAATTACTTAAACTGTTTTTTAATCAAGTAACTAAAAGATTACGACATGAGCCTAACCAAATCGATATTATTTGGTTAGGTGAATTAGTGAAGCGTTTAGGCAATTCGCCATATAGCGATTGCCGTCAAGAGACTAGGAACTTTAGTTCCAGTCTCTTGTAACGATTTACATCTTCTCTGGCGCTTCTACTCCAAGCAAGCGAAGGGCTTCTTTGAGAACGACTGCGGTTGCGTAGCTGAGGGCTAGACGGCTGTCGCGTTCTGGGCTTTCATCCAAGATGCGCGTATGTGCATAGTATTTGTTAAAGGCTTGAGCCAGGCTAATTGCAAATTTAGCAATGATAGAAGGTTCAAAGTTATCCGCCGCACGGTTGATAATACGTGGGAAGTCTTGGATGAGTTTGATGATTTCCCAGCTTTCAGCATCATTCAAGCTATAGTTGCCAGCTGTTTCTGGTTTGAAAACCGCTTTGCGTAAGATAGATTGGATACGAGCGTAGGCATATTGAACATAAGGTCCAGTTTCACCTTCGAAGGATACCATGGCCTCTAAGTCGAAGTCATATCCGTTTGTACGGTCAGTCTTGAGGTCATAGAACTTAATGGCTCCTACCCCGACAGCATGGGCTACCTGGTCTTTGTTTTCTAGTTCAGGATTTTTAGCTTCGATTTGGGCCTTGGCACGACTAACAGCCTCTGCAACAGTAGGCTCTAGCAAGATGACATTCCCTTTACGAGTAGAGAGTTTCTTCCCTTCTTTTGTAACCAAACCAAAAGGAACATGAGTAATGTCTTTACTCCAGTCGTAGCCCATTTCTTTCAAGACAGCTTTGAGCTGTTTAAAGTGGGCTGATTGTTCTTGACCAACGACGTAGATAGATTTAGCAAATTGGTATTCGTTTTTACGGTAAAGGGCTGCAGCCAAGTCACGTGTGATATAGAGAGTTGCACCATCAGATTTCTTGATGAGGGCTGGATGTTCAATTCCATATTTCTCAAGATTCACAACTTGGGCACCTTCTGATTCAACAAGAAGTCCTTTTTCAGAAAGAATGTCTACAACTGCATCCATCTTATCATTGTAGAAGGCTTCTCCGTTATAGCTGTCAAATTCAACTTGCAATTCATTGTAAAGGCGGTTAAATTCCACCAAACTTTCATCACGGAACCATTGCCAAAGAGCGAGAGCTTCCTCGTCTCCATTTTCAAGTTTACGGAACCATTCGCGTGCTTCTTCATCCAAGCTAGGGTCATTTTCAGCTTCAGCGTTGATGCGGACATAGAGTTTAAGGAGTTCATCGATTGGATGAGCTTTTACAGCTTCTTCGTCGCCCCATTTTTTGTAGGCAACAATCAACATCCCAAACTGTTTACCCCAATCTCCCAAATGGTTGACCTTGACCGTTTGATAACCGATTTTTTGGAAAATATGTGACAAGCTATCTCCGATAACAGTTGAACGCAGGTGACCAATAGAGAATGGTTTAGCGATATTGGGACTAGACATGTCGATCACAACATTTTCTTGTTTGCCAATAGTTTGGTCAGCATAGTGTTCTTTTTCAGTGATAACAGCTTGCAGTACTTGAGCAGAAATGGCAGATTTATCAAGGAAAAAGTTAACGTAAGGCCCTGTTGCAACGACCTTTTCAAAGGCTTGGCTGTTAATTTTTTCAGCCAGTTCAGCAGCAATCATTTGAGGTGCTTTACGTTCGACTTTTGCAAGAGAAAAAGCAGGGAAAGCGATGTCTCCCATTTCTGAGTTTTTAGGGGTTTCCAGTAAATTTAAAATAGCCTCTTGGTCCAGGCTATCAATGACGCTAGCCAATTCGCTAGCAATCAATTCTTTTGTATTCATTAAGAGCTCCTTTTTGGACTTTTCTACTATTTTATCACAATTTTAAAGAAAGAAGAAAAAATTTTTGAAATCTCCTATTTTTTTGGTATAATATAGTTATAAAAATAGTTATAAATATTCACATAAGAGGATTTTATGAGAAAAAGAGATCGTCATCAGTTAATAAAAAAAATGATTACTGAGGAGAAATTAAGTACACAAAAAGAAATTCAAGATCGGTTGGAGGCGCACAATGTCTTTGTGACGCAGACAACCCTGTCTCGTGATTTGCGCGAAATCGGCTTGACCAAGGTCAAGAAAAATGATATGGTGTATTATGTACTAGCAAATGAGACAGAAAAGATTGATTTGGTTGAATTTTTGTCTCATCATTTAGAAGGTGTTGCAAGAGCAGAGTTTACCTTGGTGCTTCATACCAAATTGGGAGAAGCCTCTGTTTTGGCAAATATTGTAGATGCAAACAAGGATGAATGGATTTTAGGAACAGTTGCTGGTGCCAATACCTTATTGGTCATTTGTCGAGACCAGCACGTTGCCAAACTCATGGAAGATCGTTTGCTAGATTTGATGAAAGATAAGTAAGGTCTTGGGAGTTGCTCTCAAGACTTATTTTTGACAAGGAGAGACGGACAATGGCGACAGAAAAGCTATCACCCGGCATGCAACAGTATGTGGATATTAAAAAGCAATATCCAGATGCTTTTTTGCTCTTTCGGATGGGTGATTTTTATGAATTATTTTATGAGGATGCGGTCAATGCTGCGCAGATTCTGGAAATTTCCTTAACGAGTCGCAACAAGAATGCCGACAATCCGATCCCTATGGCGGGTGTTCCCTATCATTCTGCCCAACAGTATATCGATGTCTTGATTGAGCAGGGCTATAAGGTAGCCATTGCAGAGCAGATGGAAGATCCTAAGCAAGCGGTTGGGGTTGTGAAACGAGAGGTTGTTCAGGTCATTACACCTGGGACGGTAGTCGATAGCACTAAGCCGGACAGCCAGAACAATTTCTTGGTAGCCGTAGATCGTGATGGCAGTCAGTTTGGGCTAGCTTATATGGATCTGGTGACTGGAGACTTTTATGTGACAGGTCTATTGGACTTCACGCTGGTTTGTGGGGAAATCCGTAATCTCAAGGCGCGAGAAGTGGTGCTGGGCTATGACTTGTCTGAGGAAGAGGAACAAATCCTTAGTCGTCAGATGAATCTGGTACTTTCCTATGAAAAAGAAGGCTTTGAAGACCTTCATTTACTGGATTCACGATTGGCATCTGTGGAGCAAGCGGCATCTAGTAAGTTGCTCCAGTATGTCCATCGAACCCAGATGAGGGAATTGAACCACCTCAAACCTGTTATCCGCTATGAAATCAAGGATTTCTTGCAGATGGATTATGCGACCAAGGCTAGTCTGGATTTGGTTGAGAATGCTCGTTCAGGCAAGAAGCAAGGCAGTCTTTTCTGGCTTTTGGATGAAACCAAAACGGCTATGGGGATGCGTCTCTTGCGTTCTTGGATTCATCGTCCTTTGATTGATAAGGAACGAATCGTCCAACGTCAAGAGGTGGTGCAGGTCTTTCTTGATTACTTCTTTGAGCGCAGTGATTTAACGGATAGTCTCAAAGGTGTTTATGATATCGAACGCTTGGCTAGTCGGGTTTCTTTTGGCAAGACCAATCCCAAGGACCTCTTGCAGCTGGCGACTACCTTGTCCAGTGTGCCACGGATTCGTGCGATTTTAGAAGGGATGGAGCAACCTGCTCTAGCCTATCTCATCGAACAACTGGATGGAATCCCTGAGTTGGAGAGTCTGATTAGCGCAGCGATTTCTCCTGAAGCTCCTCATGTGATTACAGATGGGGGGATTATCCGAACTGGATTTGATGAAACCTTAGATAAGTACCGTCGCGTTCTCAGAGAAGGGACTGGTTGGATTGCTGAAATTGAGGCTAAGGAACGCGAACACTCTGGTATCAGTACGCTCAAGATTGATTACAATAAGAAGGATGGCTACTATTTTCATGTGACCAATTCGCAACTGGGAAATGTGCCTGATCACTTTTTCCGCAAGGCGACGCTGAAAAATTCAGAACGTTTTGGAACTGAGGAATTAGCCCGTATCGAGGGGGATATGCTGGAGGCGCGTGAGAAGTCAGCCAACCTAGAATACGAAATCTTTATGCGCATTCGTGAAGAGGTCAGCAAGTACATCCAGCGTTTGCAGGCTCTAGCCCAAGGAATTGCGACCGTTGATGTTTTGCAAAGTCTGGCAGTTGTTGCTGAAACCCAGCATTTGATTAGACCTGAATTCGGAGATGATTCGCGAATTGATATCCAGAAAGGGCGCCATGCTGTCGTTGAAAAGGTTATGGGGGCTCAGACCTATATTCCCAATACGATTCAGATGGCAGAAGATACCAGTATTCAACTGATTACAGGGCCAAACATGAGCGGGAAGTCTACCTACATGCGTCAGTTAGCCATGACGGCGGTTATGGCTCAGTTGGGTTCTTATGTGCCAGCAGAAAGCGCCTATTTACCTATTTTTGATGCGATTTTTACCCGTATCGGAGCAGCCGATGACTTGGTTTCAGGCCAATCAACCTTTATGGTGGAGATGATGGAGGCCAACAATGCTATTTCGCATGCGACCAAAAATTCCTTGATTCTTTTTGATGAATTGGGTCGTGGAACTGCAACTTATGACGGGATGGCTCTTGCTCAGTCTATCATCGAATACATCCATGAGCACATCGGAGCCAAGACCCTCTTTGCGACCCACTACCATGAGTTGACCAGTCTGGAGTCCAGCTTGGAACACTTGGTCAATGTCCACGTGGCAACCTTGGAGCAGGATGGGCAGGTCACTTTCCTTCATAAGATTGAACCAGGCCCAGCTGACAAATCCTACGGTATTCATGTTGCTAAGATTGCTGGTTTGCCAGCAGACCTCCTAGCAAGGGCGGATAAGATATTGACGCAACTGGAGAATCAAGGGACAGAGAGTCCTGCTCCCATGAGGCAAACAAGTGCTGTCACTGAACAGATTTCACTCTTTGACGCGCCAGCAGAGCACCCTATCCTAGCAGAATTAGCTAAATTGGACATTTACAACATGACACCCATGCAGGCTATGAATGTCTTAGTAGAGTTAAAACAGAAACTATAAAGAGAAAATGACTAGTCATTCTAGCTGTATCAAGGAGACTTCTTTGACAAGTTCCCACTTTTTTGCTAGAATAACATCACACAAACAGAATGAGAAGGAGCTGACGCATTGTCGCTCCCTTTTGTCTATTTTTTAAGGAGAAAGTATGCTGATTCAGAAAATAAAAACCTACAAGTGGCAGGCCTTAGCTTCGCTCCTGATGACAGGCTTGATGGTTGCTAGTTCACTTCTGCAACCGCGTTATCTGCAGGAAGTGTTAGACGCCCTCCTTGCTGGAAAATATGAAGCTATTTATAGTATCGGGGCTTGGTTGATTGGTGTGGCCGTGGTCGGTCTAGTTGCTGGTGGGCTCAATGTTGTCCTCGCAGCCTATATTGCCCAAGGAGTTTCATCTGACCTTCGGGAGGATGCCTTCCGTAAAATCCAAACCTTTTCTTATGCCAATATTGAACAATTTAATGCGGGAAATCTAGTCGTTCGAATGACAAATGATATCAACCAGATTCAGAACGTCGTCATGATGACCTTCCAAATTCTTTTCAGACTTCCCCTCTTGTTCATCGGTTCGTTTATCCTGGCGGTTCAAACCTTACCTTCTCTGTGGTGGGTGATTGTTCTCATGGTCATCTTGATTTTTGGTTTGACTGCTGTCATGATGGGAATGATGGGGCCTCGTTTTGCCAAGTTTCAAACCCTTCTTGAACGCATCAATGCCATTGCCAAGGAAAATCTGCGTGGCGTTCGTGTGGTCAAGTCCTTTGTCCAAGAAAAAGAGCAATTTGCTAAGTTTACGGAGGTTTCAGACGAGCTTCTTGGTCAAAACCTTTACATTGGTTATGCCTTTTCAGTAGTGGAACCCTTTATGATGTTGGTCGGCTACGGGGCGGTTTTCCTCTCTATTTGGCTAGTTGCCGGGATGGTTCAGTCGGATCCGTCAGTTGTTGGTTCCATTGCTTCCTTTGTCAATTACCTGAGCCAGATTATCTTTACCATTGTCATGGTTGGATTTTTGGGAAATTCTGTCAGTCGTGCTATGATTTCTATGCGTCGTATTCGAGAAATTCTTGACGCAGAGCCAGCTATGACCTTCAAGGATGTCCCAAATGAAGAGTTGGTTGGAAGTCTTAGCTTTGAAAATGTGACCTTTACCTATCCAATGGACAAGGAACCGATGCTGAAAGATGTGAGCTTTACTATCGAGCCTGGTCAAATGGTTGGTGTAGTTGGAGCGACTGGTGCAGGAAAATCAACCTTGGCTCAATTGATTCCACGTCTCTTTGACCCACAGGAAGGGTCTATCAAAATCGGAGGCAAGGATATTCGAGAAGTGAGTGAAGGGACTTTGCGTCAAACTGTTTCTATCGTTCTCCAACGTGCCATTCTCTTTAGTGGAACGATTGCAGATAACTTGAGACAGGGTAAGGGAGATGCTACTCTATTTGAAATGGAGCGCGCAGCCAATATTGCCCAGGCTAGTGAATTCATTCATCGTATGGAGAAAACCTTTGAAAGTCCAGTTGAGGAACGGGGAACCAATTTCTCAGGTGGGCAAAAGCAAAGGATGTCGATTGCGCGTGGGATTGTCAGCAATCCGCGTATTCTGATTTTTGACGATTCTACCTCGGCCTTGGATGCCAAGTCAGAGCGTCTGGTCCAAGAAGCCTTGAATAAGGACTTGAAGGGGACGACAACCATTATCATCGCGCAAAAGATTAGCTCGGTTGTCCATGCAGACAAGATCTTGGTACTGGATCAAGGACGATTGATTGGTCAAGGCACGCATGCAGACTTGGTTGCCAACAATGCCGTTTACCGTGAAATCTATGAAACACAGAAAGGAAAGGAGGAGTAAAATGAAGACAGTTCAATTTTTTTGGAATTATTTTAAAGTCTATAAGCTATCATTTGTAGTTGTTATCCTGATGATTGTTCTAGCGACTCTTGCTCAAGCCCTCTTTCCGGTCTTTTCTGGACAAGCAGTGACGCAGCTAGCTAATTTAGTTCAAGCTTATCAAGATGGCAATCCAGAACTTGTTTGGCAAAGCCTATCAGGAATCATGGTCAATCTTGGCCTGCTGGTTTTGGTTCTCTTTATTTCCAGTGTCATATACATGTGTCTTATGACGCGCGTGATTGCAGAATCGACCAATGAGATGCGCAAAGTCCTCTTTGGCAAGCTTGCTCGATTGACGGTTTCTTTCTTTGACCGCCGACAAGATGGGGATATCCTGTCTCGTTTTACCAGTGATTTGGATAATATCCTCCAAGCCTTTAACGAGAGCTTGATTCAGGTCATGAGCAATATTGTTTTATACATTGGTCTGATTCTTGTCATGTTTTCGAGAAATGTGACGCTGGCCCTCATCACCATTGCCAGCACACCAGTGGCCTTCCTTATGCTGATTTTCATCGTAAAAATGGCACGCAAATACACCAACCTCCAGCAGAAAGAGGTAGGGAAACTCAACGCCTATATGGATGAGAGTATCTCAGGCCAAAAAGCCGTGATTGTGCAAGGAATTCAAGAGGATATGATGGCAGGATTTCTTGAACAAAATGAGCGCGTGCGCAAGGCAACCTTTAAAGGAAGAATGTTCTCAGGAATTCTTTTTCCTGTCATGAATGGGATGAGTCTGGTTAATACAGCCATCGTTATCTTTGCTGGTTCAGCTGTTCTATTAAATGATAAGACTATTGAAACAAGTACAGCCCTCGGTTTGATTGTTATGTTTGCCCAATTTTCTCAGCAGTACTACCAGCCTATTATTCAAGTTGCAGCTAGTTGGGGAAGTCTTCAGTTAGCCTTTACTGGTGCTGAACGAATTCAGGAAATGTTTGATGCAGAGGAAGAAATCCGACCTGAAAAAGCTCCAATCTTCACTCAGTTGCAAGAAGGTGTCGAAATCAGTCATATTGATTTCTCATATTTGCCTGAAAAACCTATTTTGAAAGATGTCAGCATTTCCGCTCCGAAAGGCCAGATGACAGCAGTTGTTGGTCCGACAGGTTCAGGGAAAACCACTATTATGAACCTCATCAATCGCTTTTATGATGTTGATGCTGGTGGTATTTATTTTGACGGCAAAGACATTCGTGACTATGATTTAGATAGTCTTAGAAGCAAGGTGGGAATTGTTTTGCAGGATTCGGTCTTGTTTAGCGGAACGATTCGAGACAATATCCGTTTCGGTGTGCCAGATGCTAGTCAAGAAATGGTTGAGGCAGCAGCCAAGGCAACTCATATTCACGACTATATCGAAAGCTTACCTGACAAATACGATACCCTTATCGATGATGATCAGAGCATCTTCTCGACAGGGCAGAAACAATTGATTTCTATCGCTCGAACCCTGATGACAGATCCAGAAGTTCTCATTCTCGATGAAGCCACTTCAAACGTAGATACGGTGACAGAAAGTAAGATTCAGCATGCCATGGAGGCAGTTGTAGCAGGTAGAACTAGTTTTGTCATTGCCCACCGTTTGAAGACCATCCTCAATGCAGATCAGATTATTGTCCTTAAAGATGGAGAAGTCATTGAACGTGGTAACCACCATGAACTCTTGAAACTAGGTGGATTCTACTCAGAACTCTATCACAATCAATTTGTCTTCGAATAAGAAAAAAGTTGTCCTATGTGGGCAGCTTTTTCTTGTCTATAAAAAATTTTTATCACGACCTTTAAAAAAACATATTAGACGAAAGACGTTTTGAGTGATAAGATAGGACTATCGTTAATATTCGAAAGGAGAAGCATCATGGCTAGAACGGTTGTAGGAGTTGCTGCAAATCTATGTCCCGTAGACGCA
>CAUQGR010000065.1:0-9099 GCA_963517545.1 uncultured Streptococcus sp.
GACAATTGTTTCTGTTGGATTTACTACTACTGGTTTTCCTACTGTTTCTGTAATACCCCCTGTAGTAGGATCAACACTATATGTTGTTGTGGTAGTGCTTGAACCTGCTTGTCCTGCTTCTTCCACATTTGGTTGATCTTTGGCGCGTGTATCATCTTTTACATATTTCTTAGGTGATGGGATTGCTGTTGTTTCTACTTTATCCTTCGCTGCGACTTTGACAATAGTTTCTGTTGGATTTACTACTACTGGTTTCCCTACTGTTTCTGTAATAGCGCCTGTAGTAGGATCAACACTATATGTTGTTGTAGTAGTGCTTGAACCTGCTTGGCCTGCTTCTTCCACATTTGGTTGATCTTTGGCGCGTGTATCATCTTTTACATATTTCTTAGGTGATGGGATTGCTGCTGTTTCTACTTTATCCTTAGCTCCCACTTTTACAACTCTAGCTATTGGTATATTTACGACTTCTGGTTCGCCTTTTGATGGAGTTAGGGTTCCATTTACTGGATTTACGCTATATGTTGTGGTGACTTTAGTTTTTCCTGCTTTCCCTGGAAATTGAACGGTATTAGTACCTTTTGGACTATTCACATCTTTTAAATAAACTGTTGTGGGTTCAACTGAATTATACTCAACTATATCCCTCGCGCCACCTCTATTGACTACTTCTTCCTTCTCAGTCGAAGTAAGACTGCCAGTTTTTGAGTTTACTGTGTAGCTTGTTGTCTTCTTAACAACGTCGGCTCCTTTTTTAATGTATTCTACTTCATCCTTGGCTGCGACTTTGACAACTGTTTCTGTTGCCGGTTTCTTAACTACTGGTTGTCCTACATGTTCAATAAGATCTCCAGTGTTAGGATTGACACTATAAGTTGTTGTTACCGTCTGTTCTCCAGTTTTACCAGGTACTTCAACATTAGCTTGTTCTTTTTCGCGGCTTTCATCTTTTACATAATTCTTAGGTGATGGGATTGCTGTTGTTTCTACTTTGTCCTTAGCTCCATCTTTCTTAAAGATTTCATCAGTTTTATTCTCAGTAATATTTCCTGTATCAGGATCTTTCATCCTAACAGTTGTTGACTTAATGATGTCATTTCCGCGTTTACTATATACAACAGTTTCGCCCACTTTTTCTAGAGACTTAGCTGTAGTAATCTTAGGATTTCGAAAACCTATCCCATCTAAAGAAACACGTTTTCCTGATCTGAATTTCGGTTCCCTATTAATCATATCATTTTCAAAATAAGAACGCGAACTATGACCTCCTCTTGTTGGTCCAACATTTTTAACAACATCGCTATCATTACTCACACTTTTCCCTATTATGGAATCATTATCAACTATATAATGAGTCATTTTGCCTAACTTAGCTATTTTTTTGCTATCTAAACCTTTTTGCCAAAATTCAGATGAAGAGAAAAGACCTGTCCTCACTTTTGGAGCGTTAAATGTTGTTCCTTTTTTTAATACATTATCATAAAAGTTTCTATAAGCCAACTGTTCTTTAGGAATAAGGTATCTACTGTCAGAATAGGCCAACTGATATGCCTCAACCATGGCACGCTGAACCAAATATCCTCCCAAAGAATGTCCTGTCAGATAAAGATTGGTGATGCTATTATCCTTAGCTAGTTCACGCATGATACCTTCTGCATCTATCCCTTGCTGAGGATTGCTACCTGTTCCAAGTACTGCATCAGCCACAATATCTTTTCCATCACTTGTTCCTCGAAACGCTAATACTTGAGCAGTCCCATTTGGTAAAAACGGAAAATCACTCTTTGTTTCAAATAACACTGCATCTAGTCCGCTAGACATGTGATAGCTTTTCTTTCTTTTCCAATAAGGAGCTAATTCATTATTCATCATCATGTGCTCATAACGCGGCTTTGTATCACCACTCTTTTTATATAAGTCCGCCTCTGTTAATCGCTTCTTATGATTTAAAACTTTATCAATATAAGCATCATCACGGTAGGACAATTCCATGAACATAATCATATCGCGATCGCTTACGTTCCATTTTAATTTTTCATCTGACTTTTCGTCACTATCAATAATACCATCACCATCAGTATCTTCTAGTAACGGATGACTGTTATAGCCTACATACTTTTTCCCATTTTTTTCATAAATATAGAGTTCTTCTTTGTTACTTAGATAATCGTCATCTGTATAATCATTCGGTTTCAACTGAGGTCCATCTAGTAATAGGCTATCATACTTATCACCTTCTGAACCGATTATTCCTGCTTTGATTTTTTTAGCATCTTCCTCAGTCAATTCATATTTTTTAATATCGGAAGAGGGAACTGATGCTGCTCTCACCGCTGGAGTGCTTGATCTGTCTTCACCCGCCACGAAAGTCCTTGTGGTCAAACTATTATTTTCTGTATCCCCAGATGTCTCAAGTTCTGTAGTTCTTGTAGATATTATTGGAGTATCTTTTGAGGATGGACTGGAAATATCTCCTCGATTCTCTGGCGAACTTTGAGCCTCTTCTTTTTTCTCCACAGTAGGGGTCGAACTCTCCCTTTCAGAATTAGCCCCTATCTCTGTTGCCAAATTATTTTCCGTAGAAGCCAAGACTCCTTGAGTCGGAGCAAACAAGGAAACTCCTATTAGTACAGAAGCCACTCCAACAGAAAACTTTCGAATCGAAAAACGTTGTCGCTTATTAAAAATATCTTTCATTTAATCAAATTTCTTTCTAACTATTTTTCATACACAATATAGAAAACGTTAACATTTTCTGTTAACAAAATCATAATTTTTTCTTCTCATAAACTTTACTATACTTTAATACGTCACATTTTAAATCCTTTCAATTTTTAAATAACTATTTTGTTGTAATACCTCAACCCAGTCCCCCTATTAATCAGGCGGGTTATTTAGGTTACGGACAGAACCACTTATTTTAGACTACCAAACAACTCTGTAAAAAAGAACCAAGGTTATCTTTTCCCTTTTATCATCTAGGTCCATTTCCCCATCCGTATGACAATCAATAACCTGCTATTAAAATTTTACTACATTATGGAAGAAATCAAAATATTGCACGTTCTATACTGCCATTATATCACAAAGAGTTCATTAAAGGAAAAAAAATAACCATTTCTTGATTTTATAAAAAACCAAGAAACGGTATGCTGATTTTAATCTTCTTGAATCTCGATGACGATTTCTTGACCTTCTTGTTCTTCCACAACCACTTTTTCTTCCAGTTGTTCTTTGAAACTGTTCAAGGTCTCTTTAGAAGCTTCTGTTGCCTGCTGAGCGCAACATTTTGCTTTTTCAAGGATAGTATCAAGGGTGATTTCACCTGACTCAACCTGTTCTTTTGTTTTCAGAACAAAATCTGTAGCCTGCTCCTTGACTTCTGTCAGTTTTTCACAGACCTGCTCCTTGGCATACTCAGGATCTTCTCTCAAATCATCTAGAAAATCTTGAGCCTGACTGCAAACTTGTTTGCCCTTATCACTTGTTAAAAACAAGGCAAGAGCTGCACCTGAAACGGTTCCTAAAAGGATTGAGGATAGTTTACCCATAAGGATTCTCCTTTTTTATTTTTTGAAAAATTTACTTGCAAGACGAAGAGCTGACAAACTGGCACCAGTCTTGAGTGTTTTTGAACCAGCTGATGAAGCTTTCTTGCTCAAGACACGCGCATGATCATTGAGATCTGAAACAGATAGAGATAAATCTGCAACAGCACTAAAGAGTGGATCAATCGTTGCCACCTTGACATTGATATCATCTGCCAAGACATTGACCTTAGCCAGCAATTCATTGGTATGATGCAAGGTCACATCCACATCTGAAGTTAAGGTTTTAATCGTCTTTTCTGTTTCATCGATAACACGTCCAAGCTTTTGCACAGTAATGATTAGATAGACTAAAAATACAATCAAAGCTAGGGCTACAAGAATATATGCAACTTCTAACATTTAGTTTTCCTCCTCTGTAACATAGTAAGGGGTTTTCTTACGATTTTGATATAGAATGATAAAAATACCCAGTCCGATAAGGACAACTGATAGCCATTGAGACACTCGAAGACCTAAGAACATGAGGCTATCTGTCCGCATGCCTTCGATGACCATACGACCGAAACCATACCAAATCAAGTAAAAGGCCGTGATATGACCTCGTCTGAGGATCTTCCATTTTCTTCTGACAATCAGAATCAAGACAAAGCCAAGTAGATTCCATAGAGACTCATAAAGGAAGGTCGGCTGACGGTAGCTCCCCTCTATATACATCTGGTCACGGATAAAGCCAGGTAGATAATCCAGATTATCCACCGCTGCACCATAGGCTTCTTGGTTAAAGAAATTGCCCCAGCGTCCCAAACTTTGGGCAATCATGACGCTAGGCGCCGCGATATCTAGGAAATCCCAAGTGTTAATGAGTTTACGATCAGCAAAGATATAGAGTACAAGAGCCCCAGTTATCAAACCACCGTAAATGGCCAAACCACCATTCCAAATGGCAAAAATTTCTCCCAAGTTCTGACTATAGTAATCAAAACGGAAAATGACATAGTAGAGACGAGCTCCTAAAATAGCCAAGGGAAAGGCTATCAAGATAAAATCTAAAATATCGTCTGGTATGATCTTCTTTCTAGGCGCTTCTTTCATGGTCAAATAAACCGCAAGAATCAAGCCTGTCACAATACACAAGGCATACCAACGAATGGCTAGAGGGCCTAGATGAATAGCAATTGGATCAAGCATTAGGCACCTCGTTTTGAGCAATGAGATTTGTCAAGCGTTCTTCGAACAAACGCGTCGCATCAAAGCCCATTTCCTTGGCACGATAATTCATGGCAGCTGCCTCAATCACGACAGAAATATTACGACCTGTTTTAACTGGAATACGGATACGAGGAATAGATACGCCAGAAATTTCAAGTTCCTCTGCATTGTTTCCAAGACGATCAAAAGTTTTATGTGTATCGTAATTTTCCAAATAAACAGCCAACTGGACCTGTGAAGAATCCTTGACAGCACTGGCACCGTAGAGACTCATAACATCGATAATCCCAACCCCACGAATTTCAATCAAGTGTTTCAAAATTTCAGCTGGTTCACCCCAGAGAGTAATCTCATCCTTGGCAAAGATATCGACACGGTCATCGGCTACCAAACGATGACCACGTTTGACAAGCTCAAGACCTGTCTCGCTCTTACCAATTCCACTATCTCCCTGAATCAAGACACCCATTCCATAGATATCCATCAAGACACCGTGCACACTGGTACGTTCTGCCAAACGAGAATCCAGATAGCTAGATAACTCTCCAGACAAACGACTGGTAGCCGTACGGCTGGTTAAAATGGCAATCTTACATTCTCTGGCTGCCTTTAACATTTCCTCTGGAACCACCAAACCACGGGCAACAATGACCGCAGGTGTCTCAGGTAAAAACATTTTTTTCAAAACTTCATAACGGCTGTTGGAAGGCATGCTGATCAGATAAGACCACTCCTTCATCCCCAAGAGCTGGATCCGCTCTGGCGTATAGTAGTCAAAGTAGCCTGTCATTTCAAGACCAGGTCGCGTAATGTCCGCTGTATTGATTTCCTTTTCAAGCAATTCTGGTTCGCCATAGACAATATCTAGTCTAAGCTTTTCAATCACTTCTTTTACTAAAACCGACATCATTTCCTCCTTCAAATGAGTTCTTCTCTCTATTATATCAAATTGTAGGAGGATATTTGAGATTTTTGCAGGCTTTGAAGTATTTATTTAAAAGAAAAAGACTAGATTTCTCTAGCCTTTCATTTCTAATTAGAATTTTTTACGTTTACGAGCTGCTTCTGATTTACGTTTACGTTTTACAGAAGGTTTTTCATAGAATTCACGTTTGCGTGTTTCTTGAAGAGTACCAGCTTTAGTAACCGCACGTTTGAAACGACGAAGTGCGTCGTCAAGAGATTCATTCTTACGTACTACTGTTTTAGACATTTTTTTCACTCCCTTCAAGTTCAAGATCTATTCTATTTTACACGTAAAAGGAATAATTGTCAAGAAAAAACTGCCATAAACTTATATTATCTTCAATTTTAATCTTGTTTAATCTTGTTAAAATTGATTAACATTTATAGATGGAAATGATATAATAGTGGCACATATTGATTAGCAAAAATTAGTATTATTTAGAAGTGAGTCTATAACATGAAAAGAATCATAAAAATTTGCCCTGTGGTCAGTATTTTAGTTGTAATTTGTTTATTGCTAGGAATTCTTACTACCTTTTTGGGAAGTGTAATGTATGACTTATTTGCATTTCATTCAAAGCCAATTTATTGTTGGCAATACTTTAGTGGTACATTTATGCATGGAAGTAAAGAAGCACCAGTATGGTTTATATGGTTTCATCTAGTTTTAAATACTTTAATGTTACTTCCTTTTGGTGGGCTATTGGAGTATAAAAGGGGATCAAAATATGTATTTTTAGTTTTTATTACTTCTATGGTAATATCTTCAATTGTATTCCATATATTAACACAGAATCAAGAAATTCAGGCATCGGGTATCTCTGCTATTGGCTATGCTTTTGTAACGGGCGGGGTGATGAGTATGTTTAGTATATGGAAAAATTTCAATTTAGGATTAAAACTATTTTATATCCTTTTAATCGTTCTATCTCTAACCATGCTTCTACCAAATATAACAGGCTGGATTTCAACCTTTCTTCACATGTCAGGAATTGCCAGTTATATCATGATTTCCAGCATCAAAAACTCTTGTGTTTGTGGTGAATAACAAGTATAACACAGAGGTGTTTTCTTATGCCTATAACTAGATTTCATTTGACAACAGTTTCCCTTGAAGATGTTCGGTCAGCTAAACCAAGGCTAGACTTAGCCTTGGCTAGCGAGCCTAATATCTTCAAGCCTATTATCAAATGAAATCAAGAGCTAACTATAAACTAGTTAAACCATTATATTTTTAGGAAGACTGGATGGCTAACTTCATTATAGAACTTTCATTTTTATATGAAATATCGACAACTGTTACGGGGATTTACAGAAAAATTTCTTTTAGCAGGATAGTGAACATTTGAAGTAAAAAACCACTCACTCCAAAGAGCAAGTGGTTTTTATACTTTTTATTTTTCAAGTAAGCTGAGCGCTTCAGCATCTGCGATAATCGTCACATCTGGGTGATTTTGTAGGCTACTTGCTGGGAGATTCTCAGTCACTAGGCCAGACACGGTTCCGGCAATGGCTTCTGCTTTCGACTCACCGTAAGCAAAGAGAAGGATTGACTTGGCATCCAAAATATTTTTAATCCCCATTGAAATGGCTTGGGTTGGAACATCTTCAATCTTGTCAAAGAAGCGCGCATTTGCTTCGATAGTAGACTGGTCAAGTTCTACTAGATGTGTTTGACTGTCAAATGGAGTACCAGGTTCATTAAATCCGATATGTCCATTGCGACCGATTCCCAAGATTTGGAGGTCAACTGGATGGTCAGCCAAAATTTGGTTGTAGCGTTCAACTTCAGCTTCAGCATTGTCCTTAACCCCACGAGGCAAGAAACTTTCTTTAAATGGTTTTTGGTTAAACAAGTTTTCTTGCATGAAGTAACGGTAAGACTGTGGATTGTCTCCATCAAGCCCTACATACTCATCAAGGTTGACACTGGTTAGATTTGAAAAATCAAGGTCACTCTCAACAATTTCCTTGTAAAATTCAAGTGGGCTACTTCCTGTCGCAAGTCCTAGGGTTTGAGCTCCATTGGCTAATTTTTCCTTCAAAATCTCAAAAGCAACTTTTCCACCTTCGATTTGGTTTTCAACTTTAATAACTTTCATCTTTTTATCCTCCGTTTCAATCTATATTTATTATATGGTATAGACCAATTTTTGTCAAGTGAAAACGATTTAATTTCTAAAAAAAGAGCGACTATACTTGAAACATGTTATAATGGATAAGATTAGAACTTAGAAAGAATGAACAAATATATGAATACAGCTGATTTTGATTTCCACTTACCCGAGGAATTGATTGCCCAAACGCCCCTTGAAAAACGGGATTCCTCCAAACTCCTCATCGTCAACCGTGAGACTGGAGAATTGCAGGATAAACACTTCCACTCCATTATTGATATGCTGGAACCTGGTGATGCCCTCGTTATGAACGACACCCGTGTTCTCCCTGCCCGACTCTATGGTCAAAAGGAAGAAACTGGAGGTCATGTAGAGCTTCTCCTGCTCAAAAATACTGCTGGAGACGAGTGGGAAGTTCTGGCCAAACCTGCCAAACGCCTCAAGGTCGGTACTCGTGTCAGCTTTGGTGATGGTCGCCTCAGCGCTGTCGTTACGGAAGAATTGACTCACGGGGGCCGCATTGTCCGCTTTGAATACCAAGGAATTTTCCTAGAAGTTTTGGAAAGTCTGGGTGAAATGCCTCTACCGCCTTATATCCATGAAAAACTGGATGACCGTGAACGCTATCAAACCGTTTACGCCAAGGAAAGTGGCTCTGCTGCAGCACCAACTGCTGGATTGCACTTCACCAAAGAATTGCTGGCAGAAATCCAAGCTAAGGGTGTTCATCTAGTCTATTTGACTCTTCATGTCGGACTCGGAACCTTTAGACCTGTTTCAGTTGACAATCTGGACGAACACGAAATGCACTCAGAATTCTACCAACTTTCTGAGGAAGCTGCTGCCACCCTTCGCTCTGTTAAGGAAAATGGTGGTCGCGTCATCGCTGTCGGAACCACTTCTATCCGCACCTTGGAGACTATTGGTTCCAAGTTTGATGGGCAAATCCAAGCAGATTCTGGCTGGACCAATATCTTTATCAAACCTGGCTATGAATGGAAGGTTGTGGATGCCTTCTCAACCAACTTCCACCTGCCAAAATCAACTCTGGTCATGTTGGTTTCTGCCTTTGCCAGCCGTGAATTAGTCTTAGATGCCTACCACCATGCCATTCAAGAACACTACCGCTTCTTTAGTTTTGGCGATGCCATGTTTATCTATTAATTTATATAATCAAAAAACGCATATTATCAGGCATTATATGAACTGCACCCCAAAAGTTAGACAGAAAAAAATCTAACTTTTGGGGTGTTTTT
>CAUQGR010000066.1:0-8923 GCA_963517545.1 uncultured Streptococcus sp.
ACAGAACTAAATCCTTCGGATAAATTAATTGTCTAACTTTTTGGGGTCAGTACAATAAAACCTTGATAGTATGCGTTTTGTTATGTATAAAGAAGGTGTTAGTCTTTTCTCAAGCTCTGCACACTCGCATTGATCACTGCGCCGACAATCAAAATCTTAGCGATGAGAATAAACCAGAACATCATGACCACCACGACGATGGAACTGAAAAAACGAACGTCCACGATGTGATTAACATAGTTATTGACATAGACTGAAAAGATATTGAGTAGTAAGACCAAGGTCAACAAGACAAAGGCACTTCCTGGCAATACATGTCGAATTCGTCGCACCTTGACATTGGGCAGGAAATAATAAAGCATAACCAAGATGGCAAAAATCAAGGCATAGACCAAGGGGCCTGTCAGGTCTTGCAAACAATCAAAGATAGGACTATCCGATTTCCAGTAGCTTTTGATAAGGTTGAGAAGCATACGGCCAAAAACACTCAGAAAGAGAACAAGAGCAAAGAGAATCTGCAAGCCAAAACTGACAAACAAACTCATGAGTTGATGAGAAATCATCCCTCGATTTTTTGCTACTCCATAGGCTTTATTAAAGGCTTTCTGCAGGAAGTTCATGGATTTGGAAAAGGTCCAGAGGGCTGACAAAACCGCAAAACTCAATAAGCCCGTTGAAGGTTGGGTCAGCACTTCTGTAATAATCTTTGCGACCACATCATAAACCGTATCTGGCAAAAATTCATTGACAACCTTTAAAAAATTGGAAACTGGAATCTGAAAATAGGGGAGGATATTGACCACCACCAAAAGCAGGGGAAAAATCGAAATCAACCAATAGTAGGCTACTGCGACACTGGTCAATTCACTATCTGAGGCTTGATAATAATGCAAAAAAGCTTTTACTAAAGGCTTATCTGTCAGCTCTTTCCACCACTTCTTCATGTCACACTCCTTCACTTATAATCTTGATTAATTTCTTCTTACCAATTCCACCATATCATAAGGCAGGGTATTGGCAGCTTCCTTCAAGGAATAGTTTTCTAGGTTATTTACATTTTGTCGTAACTTCTTGGCATACTTGGTCGTAATCAATCGTTTCTCTTCGTATTCGAAAATCAACTTGCGCTCCAGATAATAGCCTCTCAACATTTCATCGATATTGTTGGGTTTGACACGATTGATAACCCGTTCCACAAAGGCACCACTGGTGATGATAGCTGTTTCACGGAGACGAGAATCCTGCATGAAGCTAATCAAGGAACTCTTATAAACCCCTTTTAGGTTCTCCAAACTTTCGATAATCATCTCTGTATTTTCGAGATATAGCTCTGCAATTTGATCATAGTCAAGGGCTCTGAGTTTCTGTGATTCTTCATTTTTCCAACTACGAAAGGTCTTGCCTAAGGTAAAGACTTCATGCAGGAGAAAACGTAAAATCCGCAAAGAAACAAGGAAATAATAGGTCAATCGTGAAGCAAACTTGCGATTGATACCTTGTTCCATGTTTTTCAAATAACGTTGGTAGACTCGATAGGCACGCTCACTCATCTTGTCCTCTTCGTAAGCCTGTTCTAAACCATCACTTTCAATACTGAGGATGAGAAGTTTCAAGGCCTCCCAGTCCTCTTGAGCCCCCTTATTTTCTTGACTCAAGATAAGATTTTCTATTCGTCCATGGTAATTGTCAATGGCTGCATAGAGAGGGAGCTTATTCTTATGAGTTTCAAGTTCTTGTTCTAACTCCGAAGTAACCTCATTCAAAATGGCGATATGCATGAGATAATCCTTGCTTTCTTCCTGTTCATCCGAAAGATGAGGCAGGATCAAGAGACCTGTTAAAAAACTTACAAGCGTCACACCTGCGACAAGGAAAAGCAAGAGAGGATACTCCTGCTCTAGATTACTTGGTATCAGAAGAATCGTAGCAATCGACACCGTTCCCTTAACACCTGAGAAGGTCAAGAGAAGCATGTCCTTCATATACTTATTTAGCTTTTTCTTGAGACGTCTAGTCCTATAGGCATAATAGCCATAAATCATGACAAAACGAATAGCAAAGAGGACAAAGGTAAGGGCGATAAGAGATAGCAATAAAAGTAAGGGATTATAGATTGGATTGGTCAAGATAGGCTCTGCTATCATTTCCAGCTCCATCCCTAAAATCACAAAGACAGAACCGTTTAGCATAAAGTTGACTGTATGCCAGACCGTCTCTGTCACCGTATCCACTTGGGCTTCGAGGAGCGTGATTTTCTTAAAACGGCTTGCCTTTAAAATCCCAGCAACTACAACGGCAATAATCCCTGAAACATGGACTTCTTCTGCCAGAAAGAAGGTCACCAGGGGCAAACTCAATTCTAGTAAAAGTTCGCTGGCAATATCCGTTGCTCGTACACTAAGCAAGAAACTATGGAGGAAACGGTTGGTCATGGCTGTTAAAAAGCCAATCAAAAAACCGCCTAGAATTGAAAAGATGAGCGAACTACTCGCTTGCCCAAGGGAAAAGGCTCCAGTTGTCCAAGCTGTCAAAGCTACCTGAAAGGCCACCAAACCAGAAGCATCATTCAAGAGTCCTTCACCCTTAAGGATATTGGACACGCGCTTAGGAAAGCTAAACCGCTCCGAAAGAGAGGCAAAGGCAACCAAGTCCGTAGGGCCAAGGGCCGCCCCAACAGCCAAGCAAGCTGCCAAGGGAAGACTGAGCCAAAGAAGATGGGCCAAGCCACCCAAACTCAGGGTCGAGATGAAAATCACTGGAAATATGAGATAAACAATGATTCGCCAGTGTTTTAAAATAGCCGTAATATCCGCTTCCTCCGACTCTCTAAAAAGCAAGGGCCCGATAACCAGTGCCAAAAACAACTCCGTATTGAGGTGAAAGTCGGTATTGGGTAAAAAGAGACCAATCACAATTCCCAAAAGAATCTGCACCAAAGGGAGAGGCAAAAAGGGCAGGAGCTTATTGGTTGTACTTGAGACAATCAAGACCAGTAAAAATAGGATGAGGTAAATCAGTAATTCCACGCACGTCCTCCTTAATCTTTTTTACAACAGGATTCAAATATCTCCTTCTGCTCTTTGATTTTTTGGTCAATCTTGGAACAATCTTTGTGCTCAATTTTTCTCTGGCACCGTTCCATTTCAAGAGCAACTAATTTTTTCTTGATTTTAAGCATTTTTTTGCTCATATGCGCTTGGTCTAGCACACCCACTGCTCGTTCGTGGTGGGTTGATTCAACAAAATTCTGGCGCATGGCATCCAGCTTTTCACGTAGGTATTGTTTATCCATGTCTATATCTTTCTAATTTTTCAATCATCACTAAAAATGGTGGGTTGTTGACTTGATTCAGGGTTCGATAAATGGTAGCTGTGTACTCTTGTTGGTTCAACTGGCTCACAAAATCCAAGACAGCATCTTTCTCGATGTCTCCTCCTTCATGACCATAGTAAATCATAATGGCAATTCGTCCACCTTTGACAAGTAAACCACACAGCTTTTCTAATGCTTCAATCGTTGTCTGAGGTCGGGTAATGACAGACTTATCAGCTGACGGCAGATAGCCCAGATTAAAAATCCCTGCCTTGGCTTCTGTCACAAACTGGTCCAGTGTCTCATGGCCCTGCAAGATTAACTGGGCATTTGTCATTCCAGCCTGGTCCAAACGCTCTTGCGTCTTTTCCAAGGCTTGCTCCTGAATATCAAAGGCATAGACTTGCTTGGCTATCTTGGCTAGAAAAAGAGTATCATGCCCATTTCCCATGGTCGCATCCACTACGGTATCGTCCTGAGTTACAACCTCAGCTAAAAAATCATGTGCCATCTCAAGTGGTCTTTTCATTATTAAACTCCTGTTTTACAGCCTTACATCCTTGAACGCTTCCACGACGTCGCATCTCCATCTCAATAGCATTTAGCACTTCCCATTTATTGAGACTCCACATAGGACCAATCAGCATATCTCTAGGTGCATCTCCTGTGATTCGGTGGATGACAATATGTTTGGGAATAATTTCCAGTTGGTCACAGATGACCTTGACATATTCGTCCTGGCTCATCAATTGCAAACGACCCTCGTGGTAATCCCGTTGCATACGTGTATTTGTCATGAGGTGAAGCAAGTGCAGTTTAATTCCTTGAATATCGTTATCCGTAACACAGCGGCGGACATTTTCAACCATCATCTCATGGGTTTCACCAGGCAAACCATTGATCAGATGAGAAACAATCTCAATCTTGGGATACTTTCTCAAACGCTTGACCGTTTCTACGTACAAGTCATAGGAATGGGCACGGTTAATCAGGTCAGAGGTTGCTTCATAAGTGGTCTGCAAGCCCAATTCAACCGTCACATGCATACGCTCCGACAACTCAGCCAAATATTCGATGGTTTCGTCTGGTAAACAGTCTGGCCGTGTTCCGATATTGATTCCAACTACACCTGGCTCGTTAATCGCCTGCTCGTAACGTTCTCGGATGACTTCCACCTTTTCATGGGTGTTGGTAAAATTTTGAAAATAAACCAGATACTTCTGAACATCTGGCCACTTACGGTGCATAAAGTCAATTTCCTTATAAAATTGCTCACGGATAGGCGCATCCGGTGCTACGATAGCATCTCCAGAACCTGAAACCGTACAAAAAGTACAGCCTCCATGAGCCACAGTTCCATCACGATTGGGACAGTCAAATCCCGCATCAATAGGGACTTTAAAGGTCTTTTCTCCAAAGAGTTTTCGATAATAATCATTCAAGGTGTTATAAGATTTCATAACTTTCATTATAACAAAAAACACCCACAATCTCAAAAGCCTGACTTTCCTATAAATTCCTCTGTTTCTCGTTTCCATTAGCGATTTTTTATGATACAATATGGATATGATTTTAATGAAATTAGCATCTATTTTATTATTGATACTGACCTTAGTAGTCTGCATTATCATAACCAAACTTTTTAGATTAAAAAAACTAGGACGAAACTTTGCGGATTTGGCTTTTCCAGTCTTGGTATTTGAGTATTACCTTATTACAGCTAAAACCTTTACCCATAATTTCCTCCCTAGACTGGGCCTAGCCCTCTCACTCCTAGCCATTATTCTCGTTTTTTTCTTCCTTCTGAAAAAACGCAGCTTTTACTATCCTAAATTCATCAAATTCTTCTGGCGTGCAGGATTCTTATTAACCCTTGTCATGTATATCGAGATGATTGTTGAATTAATGGCTCAGAAATAAAAAACTAAATCGAAAACACCTCAATCAAACTGAAATACAGTGATTGAAGTGTTTTTTCTTTATATTTTTCAATAAATCTTATTTTCCTTCTTTATCAGGAAAAAGGTAACCAATACCTACACAAGCTAGCACACCTGCTCCAATCACCAAGCCACTTGAAATTGGCAAAAAATCCAAAATCGCATTTGCGATGATAAAGGCAATAATGAAACACATCAGACTAGCCTTGTAATCCTTTTTCAAAAGATTCTCTAGTGTGAAAAAGAGGAACAATCCTACCGGAATCAGGGACCAGAGGTTGACATCTAAACTTGGCCAGCCAACAGAACCAAAATACACTACTGTCGCTGCTGCTACTAAAAATACAATCCCTAATAATTTTTTCATTTTGATCTCCGATTTCTTTTTTAGGAACTTGAGTTATCTGATAGTGACGCCTCATGTTCCTTACAAAAATCATTATAGCAGAGGAGTTTCTCAAGAACAAGTTCTTTTGCCTATCTGGTCTCTATCTGGATCTAAGTGGTCTGATTTTCTTTAAAAAGAAAAAGAAGCCTGATGAGACTTCTTCACTTTGCCGATTGCAGGGATCGAACCTGTGACCTAGGCTTTACGAGTGCCTTGCTCTACCAACTGAGCTAAATCGGCTATTACACTTACAGTATAGCACTCTGAAAATAGATGTCAAGGAATTTTCATCTCTATTAGAAAAAGCCTGTCCTGAGACAAGGCTTTGAGTTTCTT
Organism: uncultured Streptococcus sp.; assembly: GCA_963517545.1. GTDB lineage: Bacteria > Bacillota > Bacilli > Lactobacillales > Streptococcaceae > Streptococcus. The sequence goes on from CAUQGR010000066.1 coordinate 5,978, forward strand.
CATCTTAGGACCCAGCACTTTCATAAGAATCCAAGCCCCTGTCCCATAGTTTCAAGGAAATAGCAAAGAAAGCGAGGGAAATCAACATCAAACCTCCGATGTTAAAGATTACATCCTTGTCCTGCAAGAAATAGCTAGCAGGATAGTAGGCCGTAAAGGCAAATGGCACGATAAAGCTAATCAACCATCGAAGAAGAGAATTGTAAATGGAAATGGGGTACTTGGCAAAATCATTAAACATATAGAAGATGTAAATCATGGCGCCTGACTGTTTGGTCCAAAAAGCGATACTAGCTGTCGCGATTTTCAAGGAAGTATAAATCAAGGTCGCAAATGGTATGCAGACTAGGAAAAGCAGGAATTTTGGAAGAGTCCAAGCAATGCTGGTCACTGTTGTTCCCAATAGGATACCACCGACTAAGAGCTCGCCCAAGGCATCAATCTGAAAGGTCTCAACTAGGATGTGAAAAAGAGGATTGATAGGACGAGTCAGATACTTGTCAAACTCACCTTTTCTCACCAAACGCTGTCCCAGAGCCCAGAGATTGTCAAAAAAGAGATGGTCCAAGCCCTTGGGAATCAAGGAAAATCCATAGATAAAAGCAATCTCTTGGAAGGACCAGCCCTCTAGGGATGGGATGTGTTGAAAGATGACATTGAGAAACAAGAGATTCAAGCCTTGGGTCAGAAAAACTCCCAGGACACCAACTACAAAATCCACCTTGTATTCCATGATTTGCTTGATGTATTGTCTGATAAAAATCAGATGCATGCGTTGATATTTTTTCATACTAACCTCCTTGAATGGTGATAAAGGACTGGACTCGTTTCCAAATCAACTGAGACAAGCCCACCATCACTAAGAGCCAGAAAAGCTGCAAAGCGAGCGCCTGAATCATCTGACTGGCATCGTATTTCCCAACGATAATCATGACTGGTGTGTAGATTAAGGATGAAAAAGGCAGGAAGGACAGAATATCTGAAACAACCTTTGGAAAGAAAGCCAAGGGAATCAAACTTCCAGACATAAAAGCCACTATGGAAGTCTTAAGTAGGTTGGAACCCCAAAGATTTTTAAACACAAAGGCAGAAAATCCGAAGCAGATATTAAAGAAAAAGTTAATCAGATAGGCCAGCGTTAAGCTAAAAAGATAAAGGACAGTTAATCCCAGCACTTCTACAACACCTTGCCCAGATAAGATTTTCATCAAAACAATGGCACTTAAAAATGGAAGGCCAACGCTAATAAAAATCAACCACTTGGAACCAAGCTCAGTGAAAAGATAAGAGGCCGCAAAATGCACCGGTCTCAACAAGCGCATGATTATGGAACCATCCTTGACCTCCTCCCCGATCATAAAAGAGCTATCGGACCTGGTCAACAGATTGGTCACAAAACTCATGATGATGTAAAGGGTGATATCCGCCATACTAAAGCCCTGAATCAAAGACTCTTGTGAGGAATCAAAGACAGCCTTCCAGAGATAAAAAGCCACAAAAGCACCCATGACATCGCCTATCCGATAGAGAATAAAGTTGACTCGGTAAGTAATCAACTCCTGAACCCCTGCATTGATAAAGGGTTTATAACGTCTCCACAATTTGATCATCCTAGAGCTCCTTTCGGTAGAAGCGACGGATAATATCCTCAATATCCGTATCCACCATCTTCAAATCGCGAATTTCAAAATCAGACAGGGTTTGCTTGATAATGTCAGCTGATTGGTAGCGAGAACTATCAAATTCAATGTTGAGGCTGTTTCCTTGTCTATCAATGGTCATATCAGACAGACCTTCATAGTGAGAGACGAGATGACTTTGATCTGGTACCAGTTCAAAAGAGAGCGTCTTCATCTTACCAAAAGTTGCCTTGAGCTGGCTAACCGTTCCATCAAAAATTTCCTGCCCCTTGTCAATCATGAAAATCCGATCACAGAGTTGCTCAATATCGCTCAAGTCGTGAGTGGTCAGGAGAATGGTTGTTTCTTCCTCTTGATTGATCTGAGTAATGGCACGACGAATGTTGTCCTTGACCGAAACGTCCAAACCAATGGTCGGCTCATCTAAAAAGAGAACCTTGGGATTGTGAAGCAAGGAAGCCGCAATGTCCGCCCGCATGCGCTGCCCTAGTGAAAGAGTCCGCACGGGATCCTTGATAAAGTCCTTCAAATCCAAAACTTCATTCAAAAAATCCATGCGCTTATGAAAGAGCGAGTCTGGTACATCATAAATCTCTTTTAAGACCGTGTAGGTCTCTTGCAGGGCCAAATCCCACCATAGCTGGGTGCGTTGTCCAAAGACCACCCCAATATCCTTGACATAATCTTGGCGATTATCCTGGGGAATCTTGCCGTTAATCCGACAAAAACCAGATGTTGGTTTCAAAATTCCTGTCAGCATTTTAATGGTTGTCGACTTCCCAGCACCATTTGCCCCGATAAAACCTAAAATTTGCCCTTTGGGTACCTCAAAGGTCAAATCCTTGACCGCTTCAAAGGTCTGCTTTTCAGGATGAATAAAGGAGCGCAAAGCCCCCTTCAAGCCTGGTTCCTTAACTGTCTTCACAAAATTTTTCTGAAGGTGTTCCACTTCTATCATTGCCATAAATCTCTCCCTATGGTAAGGAATAGAAAATCGCATGTTCAAATACAAGTATTCTAAATCCTTACTTTCTACACCTTCTACATTTTATTATTACAAAAGGCTTTATACCAACCTATTATAGTCCAATAAAAACTAGAATGCAAGCGTTTGCCTATGGATTGTGAAATTATAGATTTCTCTCCCCAAATAATAGTTTTAATCCAAAATTCTGGCTTAATAGTTCCCCTTAAAACACCAAAAAACCCACCCAATGGGCAGGTCTTCTCTGTATTATCCAGCTAGATTATGCTTTACCTTCTGAACCGAATACGTCGATACGTTCTTCAACTGATGCTTGGATAG
>CAUQGR010000067.1:0-8834 GCA_963517545.1 uncultured Streptococcus sp.
GTTGCAATACTTTTTTTGAGGCTCTTTTGTCTTGTTCTTGTTTCAATTAACTATATTATATTTTAGGAGGTTATTGGCCATAGGTACCAATCCCATGTCAATTCTCACTTGGCGCTTACCTCTCAGATTACATCTCTTGTAACCCAAACAAGCCTTTATCTGCCCAAAGACTTTTTTGAGTATGATAGGTATATCGAACATCATCAGTGTCTTCTATCAAGGTAGTTATTATACTTTTCAGAAATCAAACAGTAGCTCACATCAATTTTTCCTTGCTAAAGATTTGTTATTGATGTTGTAAGTCTGATCCATACTTATAAATGAGTTCTTTTAGTTGGTTAGGAAAGATTCTTTAGTTTGTTGCTTTGTTTAGTATAAAAGGTTGATACTTTTTACTAAACTACTATACACTTTTCTTGATGATAGAAGAAGTAGACATCAAATCATCCGATTGATTCCAAATAAAAGCGTTGAGTCGGTCAATCAGGCTTTAAAACTCATCTTAAAACAGCATCAAATTCGGCAGATAACGGAACAGAATTCAACCGCTTGTTTGATGTATTTTCTGAGGAGCACATCTATTATGTGTAGCCCTATGCCTCTTGGGAAAGGGGAACTAATGAGAATCACAATAAGCTCATTCGTAGATGGTTACCTAAAGGAACTAAGAAAACGACTCCTAAAGAAGTTGCATTCATCGAAAATTGCTTCAACAACTATCTGAAAAAATGATTGGCCTACAAGTTTTCCGAAGAATTTCCGATTGCTGGTTAACTTGGAATTGAGTGTTTCTCGTGAAACATTCTATTTCTATACCTTTTCGAGTTATAGGTGACTTAGTTCGATAAACTCAAGAGGGATGATAGATTAAAAGAAATTATTTTGCTTGACTATTGGAGGGATTATGGTACATTTGAAATGAATAAAACAGGGAATAGAGACTGAAAAGCTATTATCTGTGGCTTCTTTGGTTATTTCTGTCAAATTTGGAAAAGTTGCTATCGGCATATACATATTCCCAAAAGCAGAGTTGGTAGCTGTAGTTTTAGGGAGTTTTGATTTTACAGATGATCATACTCATAGTTTTTGCATGGATAGTGTTGTTTGGAGCGATGAGAATTTTTATTATGTCAGTTTTATTGTGGGAAGATTTACTTTGTTTTCTCCTGAAATTGAGTTTTTGTTCAGCCTCTAAACAAAATTTTAAGTTTAGTCTAGACAGACTTATTATTCCAATGAGATGATTTACTGTGGCCTGCCAGATTAGTTGCTAAATCGGTAGTTAAGATTAAGTTTTATTCTTCAAATGTCAAGTGCGTCTTATGTGATCAATAATATTTTCGCAACATTACCATTTTTGCTGACTTTTTTACACAGGATATTTGGGTAAAATATTAGTATGAGAGTTAGGAATGATAGTTTTTCAATTTATAAGCGAATTTCAAGAGGAAAATGAGAATGACACCATTAAAATGGTTCGCTGGAGGCAGTGAAAGGCGTTGTGAAGCCATGACGATCATAGATCATCTATTGGAAGATATAAAGGATACGCCTCAACTTGCTCCTTTGAAAAATCAGTTAGTGAGTTATAAAAGACGATTAGAGGACGATGGGACCTCTACTCCGTTTATTCTGAGTCAAATGAATGTTGATATCTCACGTGTGTTGATTGACAATAAGCTGACTTTGTCAGAAAGTCAAGCCGAGCAGATAAAGAAATTAAGAGAATTATCGGCGATTCGCTATGGTTACTAATGAAATGCAGGGATAAATCCCTTTCTACAATTTCCAGTCAAATAAATTGCATTCGTTTTCTCAAGCAGGTATACTAGTATAGTTAGATGAAAAATTCTGAAAATTTAAGAATAGAAAAGAGAACAAATCTTATGGCAAAAGATATTCGTGTCTTACTTTACTACCTTTATACTCCAATTGAAAATGCAGAGCAATTTGCTGCAGACCACTTGGCTTTCTGTAAATCAATCGGCCTTAAAGGCCGTATCCTAGTCGCTGACGAGGGAATTAACGGAACAGTTTCAGGTGACTATGAAACAACTCAAAAATACATGGACTACGTTCACAGCCTCCCAGGCATGGAAGACCTCTGGTTCAAGATTGACGAAGAAAATGAACAAGCCTTCAAGAAGATGTTTGTTCGCTACAAGAAAGAGATTGTCCACCTTGGTTTGGAAGACAACGACTTTGACAACGACATCAACCCACTTGAAACAACAGGTGCTTACTTGTCTCCAAAAGAGTTCAAAGAAGCCCTTCTTGACGAAGATACAGTTGTCCTTGACACACGTAACGATTATGAGTACGACCTAGGACATTTCCGTGGGGCTATCCGCCCAGACATCCGCAACTTCCGTGAGTTGCCACAATGGGTCCGTGACAACAAGGAAAAATTCATGGACAAGCGTGTCGTAGTTTACTGTACAGGTGGAGTTCGCTGTGAGAAATTCTCAGGCTGGATGGTCCGTGAAGGCTACAAAGATGTAGGTCAATTGCACGGAGGAATCGCAACCTACGGTAAAGATCCAGAAGTCCAAGGCGAGCTTTGGGATGGAAAAATGTACGTATTTGACGAGCGTATCGCCGTTGATGTCAACCATGTCAACCCAACTATCGTAGGGAAAGACTGGTTTGATGGAACACCATGTGAACGTTATGTCAACTGTGGAAATCCATTCTGTAACCGTCGTATCTTGACATCAGAAGAAAATGAAGACAAGTACCTTCGTGGATGCTCACACGAGTGCCGTGTTCACCCACGTAACCGCTATGTTTCAGAAAATGAATTGACACAAGCTGAAGTGATCGAGCGCCTAGCCGCTATCGGTGAAAGCTTGGATCAAGCAGCTACTGTATAAGATCAAACAGTCCTTAGGGGCTGTTTTTCTATGCTTTGTACTCAAAAATCTAAAGTTTGTTTCTGTATCTTTCAGGAAAATAAGGTATACTGTATGTAAACGATTTCAAAGGAGTCCGGTTATGACGAAAACATTTTTTATTCCAAATAAACAGAGCATTTTAGGAGAACAGGAAATTTTGACTGCCAAGTCCATCTTGGCTTTGGTAGATGGTTTGGAGTCACATAGCTATGATGCCGTCTATCTCCGTCAGCCTCTTAATCGTCTCGAGTATATTGAGTGTGCGATAGTGGGACAATCACAATTTCTTTTTAAGGTCAGTTATGCTGATGATCAAAAGGCCTATCGTGTCGATCTTCCTGACCTACTAACGAAGACAGACTGGGAGATTATCAAGTCATTTTTAGATGCCCTGTTTGCTTACACGGGAACTGAGATTGAGGGACTAGATGGTTTTGACTTTGAAGCTTATTTCCAAGCAAGTATTCAAGCCCATCTGGCAGACACTGCGTCTCGTTTTACGATCTACCAAGGAATTTTTAATCCTGTTTTCTTTAGTCATGAGGACTTGAAAAGCTTTTTAGAGGCAGATGGCTTGGCTCAGTTTGAAGCGCGTGTGCGTGCGGTTCAAGAGACAGATACCTACTTTGCAAGAGTTTCCTTCTATCAGGATGGAGAAGGGCAAGTGCATGGCGTTTACCATCTGGCGCAAGGAGTCAAGACAGTTTTACCGAGAGAACCATTTGTCCCTGCAGCCTATATTGAGCAATTGGTGGATAAGGAAGTCCAGTGGGAGATTGACTTGGTTCAAATCACAGGAGATGGATCTAAACCAGAAGACTATGAAGCCATTGCCCGCTTGGACTATGCAACATTCCTAGAGTCACTACCATCAGTATCTTACCACCAACTAGATGCCAATCAATTAGAAATCCAACCCATCTTAGACAAAGATTTTAAAGCATTAGCACAAGAAAAGTAAAGCAGAAGCAGGTCAATCGACTTGCTTTTTAGCATATAAAAAATCCTGTCGTGGAAGACAGGATTGAATCTTAAAGAAAGGCCAAGATACGAAGATAATCCCCAATCAGTGCCACTTCAGCTACAAAGAAGAGGAGGATAATGACTCCGTTCACAAGGACAGATAAGAATAACTGATAGAAGGAGTCGGTTTCACTTGCTTGACTTGGTCTTGTAATGATATGGAGACTGGCAAGCAGAATGATTCCAATGCTAATCACACACAAGAGGGCTGTAAATCGCAGGCTGTCAAAGAAGGCAAAGAAACTAGCAATAGCAGTGAGGAAGATTGGAATTGCCAAGAGTTGACTATATTGTTGGAGAACCTTTTCTAGCGTCCAGTCCTTTTCTTGGTAGATAAATCGTCTCACAACGAAACTACCCAAGAGGAATGAAAAGAAGAAGAGTGTTGTTGCTACTAGGATAGAGATAATCGAAAAGAGATTTAATGAAGCAAATTGTTCAGGGAAGTGGCTGTTTATAGTTGCTATATGTCCATAGTAGGCTTGTTTGATGTGATAGATACTAAAGAAAAAGGAAGATGCAGAAAATAGAATGAGCAAGAGAAAGGCTGTGTAACTGTGTGTGCTACTTGTTTCAAGCTTGTTTGTAGGAGATTTGATTGCTTCCACTAGCCAAGACCAAAAATCAAGCACTTGCTCTTTCCATTTATCCGTAGATTTTGGAGCTTGGTCGGGGATATAAGGACTTTCTAAGGATTTACTGAGAAGAAGGGGCTCTTTCGTGGTTGGTTTTTGCTGAGGAAGAACTTCTTGGCTCTCTTCAGCTATAGTGACTTTTTCTGTTTCTTTAGAAAGGTCTTGCTCTTCTTCAGTAGAATCTAATGCTTTCTTTTCTTCTATTTCTGTTCTCGCTTCACTGTCTTCAGGCGTTTCAATTGTCTCTTCTTGCTGGCTTTCCAGTTCGACTTCAGCTTGAGAGACTTCCTCCTCTACTTGAGTATTTTTTTCAATTGGTGTATCGAGATCGGCTATCGTTTCTTCAGCCTTGTCTGCAACATTTTTGGGTTGTTCTTCAGGCTTGTTCTTGCTTGTTGTTTTTACAAAATCATTACTTTCAAACCATTCTTGTTTCATGGTAGAACCTCCTTTTTAGTTAGATAAATATGCTTCCATAGTAGCAAATGTAAGCGTTTTTGTCAACGTCTGCTTGGTGTGGATATTAGTTCAATATCATCATCAGATCTAGCAATGAGTTGATCCTTGACATCGGTTTTTTCAGTTTTGTAAGGGTTGCTTAATTCCGTGCCTCTTGATTCAGGCTTTTCTCTTGTGAATTGGTGGATAGAACCATAGTTGCTTGAGATGTCCCAGTTAATTCGTTGGCTCTCTTTCTGGTCTAGGATGATTCTGAGATAATATTTGGCAGTCAGTTCAACCCTACCATGGACTTGGATATTTTCAGCGTGGAAGTGATGTTCTGTTGACTCTAGCTGACTATCTGTAAGGTCTGTATCAAAGATATTGATAATATTTGGGGTTGTGAGTTTACTGTTTTTGATACGACTTCCTTCAATTCGGAGGAGATAGCCATTATTGGTATTGATGGTCGCATTTTCAAGACTAGCATTAGTGATACTGGTTTGTCCACGATTGGCTGACACGTTGATTCCTTTTAGACTTCTTCCTTTTGGCAATTGGAGAATAACTTCATCAAAACGACGAGAGTAGCTACTTGCGATATGGAGAATCCCGCCAATTCCAGAAGAGAGAAACGGAGTTTCAGACAGTTTCTTATCAGTGAGGCTCAGCGTTTTATCGTTCTGATTTGTGATAAGATCATGGTGAGCAGAAAGTGATGGATGGTAAGAAATGTGGATTTGATCATCGAAAGAGTCTGTGATGGTCAGCGCGTGTTGGTGGAGCGTAATTTCTAGGTTTTCGACTTCCTTGCCAAAGGTCAACTCTTCCATCCGACTATCATAGACAGGCTCCTTGGACATGGCAAGTAGGCTCTTGATTCCGTCAGATTGGATACCTACAAAAAGCAGGATAAAGCCGATAATGATAGTCACCACACCAAAAATGAGAAATCCTTTTGTCAATTTACGCATGCTGGTCACCTCTCTTTCCTTTTTTGAGAACAAATTGCACCAGGCGAACAATGAGTAGGCCGAAGAAGCGAGCTACATAGGAAATACCTAGTAAGACTAGTGAAGAAGCACCGATAGCCAGTAAACCAGAACCAAAAATCAAGATAAAGGCTGATTTAGCTTGGGCTAGGACAGTGAAACTTTCAACTAAAAATAGGAATCCGCCGATGATACCAAGTATGGAAACCGCAAAGAAAGCCAAGATGACAGTCAAGGCTGCCACAAGGATTGCGAACAGGGACACGAGGATGGCGATTCCCAGAGGAATACCGATGGGTGCTGCAAGGAGAGCTAACAAGGCGATATGTAAAATTTGTCGGTTATTTTTTTGAGCGGGCGCTTCATTGATTTTTTTATCGAGAAGATTGGAGAGAACTTCGTGGGCCGCTTCTTTGGGAGTTCCCAAGCTAGCGATGAGTTCTTCTTCTCCTTCGACTCCAGCATCGTCAAAGAGTTCTCTGAAATAGTCCATGGCTTCGATGCGGTCAGCTTCAGGTAGTTTCTTGAGATAGAGTTCTAGCTGAGTCAGGTATTCAGTTCTTGTCATGGCGGATACTCCCTTCTATGATGCCATTGATGGTGTCTGTATAGAGTGCCCATTCATCTTTTAGGGTCACGAGCTGTTCTATACCACCATTTGTCAAGGAGTAGTATTTGCGCATGCGACCTTGGAACTCTCTAGAATAGGTTGTCAGAAAGCTATTGCCTTCCAATTTTTTTAGGATAGGATAGAGTGTAGATTCTTTGATATTAGCGATCAGCTTAATGGTCTGGCTAATCTCATAACCATAAGAATCATCCTGCTCCAGTACGGCCAAGATGAGAAATTCAATCAAGGCAGAGGATGTTGGAAAGTACATGGGGAACCTCCTTTTCTAATGTGTAAGATTTTTATATATAATTTTTCTACACATACATTGTACATCTAAAAGAAAGCCCTGTCAAGAGAAATGTATAAAATTTTTATATATAAAAAACTTCTAGGCAAAACTAGAAGTTTAAAGGATTGTTTGTGAGAATATTATCTGAATTTTATCGTAGATTTTTTATAGTTAATTTTCTTATCCAAAAGTTTCAATAAAGGAGTCACGTATTCAGGATTTGGAAACTTAGGACCGAAAATGACTTCATCGATTTGAATTGAATTTTCACGTTCTACATAAAGTTTTCCTATCCCAGAAGTTTTATCAATTTTGATTTTATCATTACTTGGGTCTAGATTAGCATAGCGTAAGATACGCAGTTCATTCTCATATTTATAATCTACAGATTTAAACAAGTAACGAATTTCTTCTATACATTCAGCAATAGCATTTTGATAGTTCTCCTCCATGACTTTTGAACCGATATCTAGTTTTTCTTTTAAATTGTTCAATAATTTTTCTAATTTATCTATTTCCGATTTCTCAAATAGTTCAGTTTGTTCTAGTTTTAAATTTTCCCCTATATGCTTAACATAGGCAATTCGGTATAAGTAATCGATATTGCTATTGGAATTATTACTTTGTTCTTCAGATTTTTTTTGTGTTTCTTTATCATTAATAGTATCAGTTGACCCTTTATTTCCTGATTCATTTTGAGAGTTATTTGAATAACTACTTAACTGCGATATGGTGGAATTCATCTTATTAATAGGAGACAGGGTTATGGTGTCTTTACGCCAGGAAACGTCATTAAATGATGTAAATCTTGAAAAATCATCTTCACGAAGTACTAGACAAACACCTTTGGCATCATCACCATACTGGGACCACATGGCTAGGTCATCCGTTTTGCTAGTAAAACTCATTAAAAACCAGGAGCTTGGTTCCAGAACATTTCGTCTATCTAAGCCCAATATCTTTTCTATGACAATTCCTTCCTCAGGGTCATTCATATAATTTGCATTATACAATCGGGTTTTTCCAGATACGGAAAAAATATTTTTCTTCTCTTTTTCTTTATCCTCTTGATCTAACATAACTTGTAGAGTACTTCCTTTGGTATAATGACCAAATTTAAGATTTGAATTTTTCTCTTTTACTTTCAAGCCAAGTTGATATTTGATTTTTTGAACATGTTGATAGATAGATAGCAAAGTTTTGAGTTTCTCAGAATTCTCATCATAAGACCTTACCCAATTTTCTAAGATGGCATATTTAGTGTTCTTTAAAAGTCCTTCTTTTAAGACAAAATTGAATAGCCTGTACCTCTCATTGTCACAAACATTATCATTATTAAAAAAAAGAACATCAAAATTTTGTAACATAAATTTGGAAAATTGTTCATAGAGTTTTTTAATTATTTCTGTGGTTTGAAGACGTTCACTTAACTCCGTTTGATGATTAGGGAAACTTGCTAAAAACGTGCCATATATAAAAGCAATTTTTTCAGAATCCTGGAATTGTTGTTGCAAGGCTTGAAATTTCTCAACAGTAATCTCAATCTTATTCAATTCAGTCTGCTTAGTTGATAAATTGAACAAAATCTTAGCATACTGCAAAGCTATATCATGTGACTCCTGGAATTGTTGTTGCAAAACTTGTAATTTCTCAACAGTTGTGCCTAGCTCTTTTAATTTAGTCTGCTTGGTTGATAAATTGAACAAAATCTTAGCCAAAGCTTCTGCTATATCACGGGAGTCTTGAAAGTGAAGATACAATTGATGTAATTTCTCAACAGTAGTCTCCCGTTCCTTCAACTCAGTCTGCTTGGTTGATAAATTAACCAAAATCATGGCATACTGCAAAGCTATATCATGTGTATCCTGGCATTGCTGTTGCAAAACTTGTAATTTCTCAACAGTAGTCTCAAACTCATTCAATTCAGTCTGCTTGGTTGATAAATTG